>JABHWQ010000410.1 GCA_018657655.1 Chloroflexota bacterium
AGCAAATACCGGAAGCCCTTCCGCTTCTCCAGCCGCCCCACAAAAAGGATATTCACCTTTCCGTCTAGATACTCAGCAAAAGGCTCAGTATGTTTATCGAAGTGGTCCAGAGCGATTCCATTGGGAATAATGGTGTAATCGCCCGGAAAATACTGACTTATGAAATCCTGAGCAGGTTGAGATACAGCAATTCTTCCGTCAAGTTTTGGGGTCCATTGATTGAGCCAGTGCCTCCAGAACCAGTATCCCCAGCTTCTGGGTCGCGAAGCATGGAAAGTCCCTATGTTCACTGAACGGGAGTAGCGCAAACAAGCCGTAGTGAGAGGTGGAAAGAGCGGCTCATGCATATGAACGATATCGAATTTCTCAGTTTCGAGTATCTCACAAAGGCGATCGGAGTAAAAGATGCGGGGAGATATCGGTGCTCGAACTATGGAACCACTTGCATGAATCGGGATAGGCCGGCCGATAAAGAAGATATTGTCATTGTGCGGAGGATCGTCGGGGCGAGAGGTTGGGAGGATATACTTAACCTCATGCCCCATTTGGGTGAATTGTTCACCCAAACAGAAAATATGCTGATTTACTCCACCTGGATATGCATAGTCATAAGGGGAGACCTGTACGATTTTCATTTGTCGGTCGCCACTTTGTCAGTTTTTCCGAATTACCACCTATTTCTTGCCTTTGCCTTTCGCTGGAGCCTTTTCCTCAACGGAAGCTTTGGCAGGGGCCTTTTTCCCCTCGCCAGCGATGAATTCTTCGGTCAAAATGTGGGCCTGATCGTCCGTATACTGTATTGGAGGTGATTTCATGAAATAAGAAGATGGTGCTGTCAACGATCCACTCATACCCCGGTCGAGGCCCAGTTTACAGCACCTGACGGCATCAATAACCACACCAGCGGAATTGGGGCTATCCCAGACTTCAAGTTTACATTCAAGGTTCAAGGGCACATTACCAAAAGTAGTCCCTTCCATACGGATATAGCACCACTTCCGGTCATCCAGCCAAGGCACATGATCGCTAGGCCCAACATGGATATTCCTCGCACCCATATCGTAATCAAGCTGAGATGTTACGGAATTGGTCTTGGAAATCTTTTTCGATTCCAACCGCTCTCGCTCAAGCATATTGAGGAAATCCGTATTGCCTCCAAAATTCAGCTGGTAGCTTCTTTCCACTTTTACACCACGATCCTGAAAAAGCCTCGTCAATATCCTGTGAGTAATTGTAGCACCCACCTGCGACTTAATATCATCACCGATGACAGGCAAGCCCTTGTCCTCAAATCTCTTTTGCCAGTACTTCTCTCTGGCAATAAACACCGGAATACAATTGACGAAACCGCAACCGGCGGTAAGAATCTGCTCCACGTACCATTTGGTGGCTTCTTCACTGCCTACCGGCAGATAACTCACTACCACATCGACTTCCCTTTCCTTAAGAATCCCCACAATATCGGCCGTAGATCCGGGGGCCTTGGTAATGACCTCCTTGAGGTACTTTCCCAGACCATCATGGGTCATACCACGTTCTACTTTCACCCCGAACTCAGGAACATCGCAAAACTTAAAAGTGTTATTGGGCTCGGTATAGATCGCTTCAGAAAGGTCCTTGCCTACCTTGTTTTTGTCGATATCTATAGCCGCCACAAAGTTGATATCACTTACATGATATCCCCCCAGGCTCACATGCATTAGACCGGGAACAAAGTCATTCTCATTTGCATCACGGTAATAATGTACGCCTTGTACAAAGGAAGAGGCACAATTGCCAACGCCGATTATGGCCACATTGATTTTGCCCATCTCTTTAAGGATCTCCTTCTCTATAATATATAATATGAGAGGCAGTCTTGCCGGGGGGATTGCCTACTTGGTATAAAGAGTAACACAAAGAAAAGGTTGAGGACAAGTTATTTCTGAGACCGTTCTTACACCACCGGCACCACTCGCAATAGGTTTCTTGACACGGATTTGATGATGGAGGAAAATAGATCAACATGATTTACGATTTTCATACTCACACGTTTCTAAGTGACGGAGAGCTTTCGCCTTTGGAGCTTATCCACCGTGCTGTTCTGAATGGCTACTGTGCTATTTCTGTTACCGACCATGCCGGGCCCGGAGAATTGCAGCGTTTCATCACCGAAGTCACTAGAGATTGTGCTCTAGCTGAGAAGTACTGGAACATTAAAGCCATCCCCGGTGTCGAGCTCACTCACCTCCCGGCAGCAGTAATTCCGGACGTGGCAAAACAGGCCAAAGAAATGGGGGCTCAGCTGGTAGTGGTTCATGGTGAAACCATAGTTGAACCCGTAGAACCAGGAACCAACATAGCCGCAGTACGATCACCACACGTGGATATACTGGCACACCCCGGCCTGCTTTCTAAAGAAGAGGCTAGTATCGCCAAGGAAAATAATGTGTTCATCGAAATTTCAGCCCGGAAAGGACACTCGCTCACAAATGGACACGTTGTAAAAGTCGCTGGTGGTGTCGGCGCAAAACTTCTACTTGGCTCAGATGCGCACGACGAGGGGGACTTGCTTTCAGAAGATATGGTCATTGCGGTTCTCCGAGGCTCCGGTTTGGATGAAAGTGCAATCGAAGAAGTCCTCCAAACAAATCCAAACCTTTTGATGGACAAGTTGCAAAAAAAATAGGAGTTCCGGCTTTTTGTATCTAGCCGAAACTCCCCTCTGCTACTTCTTTGGACTCTTACTTCAAGTCTAGCTTTTGCCGATTCTGAATACCTTGGTACCACACTTGGGGCAAACGCCTTGGGTAGCAGGTTTTCCGTTCTTGAGAGTCACTGTCTTTGGATCTTTAACCTCTTTCTTCGCTCTGCACTTGAAGCAATAGGCTTCCATAAAGCCTGACCTCCTATGTGAAAATGCCGTGTATTACACTACACACTTCGTACGGCGATGTCAAGTACGGTACTCTCGGCACTCACTGCGCGGTCGAGAGGATAGACATTCTAATCGAAACCATGCCAAGTGACCAGCGTATCGATCGGCTCTCGATTAGATCGGAAGGCTGCTTCTGGACTGGACAGATCGGGATATTCCACAGCTAAACCCACGATCATACGCTTGTCATCAGGCATATTCAATAAGCTGTGAAGAATATCGGGGTATATGACCGGACCCGCTGTTTGAGCTGCATTCTGAATAATAGTAAGGACCTGGTACAAGTTGGCCATCGCAATGTATCCTACACCTTTGGCCGTTACTTCCTCGGCTTCATCAGGGTGATACTCGTTCAGGAGTTTTTTGTTAAGTCGATTATGGTACCTTACAAGTTGAATACCGCTTGCCTTGGTATGCTCATTCTCTGAGTTTCCGTTTCGTAGCTCTGTTAAAGTGGGATCACATTAAGGTCATTTCCTGACACTCTGGGACGATTACAAGGGCAGGTTCCGTAAGAGCTTGAACCTCTTCAGGGGTCCAGCCAGGGGCGAACTCTTTCAGAACAAGCCCTTGATTGGTGACCTCGATAACTGCGATATCGGTTATTATGAGATCAACGCACTCCAAAGCCGTAAGAGGATATGTGCACTCCTTGACAATTCTGCACTGACCTTCTCTGGTTGTGTGACTCATAGCCACAATAAGCCTCTTGGCCCCCTCTGCCACG
>JABHWQ010000134.1 GCA_018657655.1 Chloroflexota bacterium
CAGGCGAATCAGAGGATGCTTTGTCTCCGACGACGAAATGGACCGACTGGTCAATTTCTGGAAAGAATGGGCTATCAAGCATTTTCCACCGGAAGTGGATTATGTGGCACATAATTTTGCTGCACTCTCAGTTCAACATATAGATGCAGATCCATTCTTGGAGAAAGCAAGACAGATATGCGAAGAGGCCAGTAGCGTTTCCATTTCCCTCCTCCAGCGGAGATTACATATTGGATACAACCGGGCCGCCAGACTCATGGATCAACTTCAGGAAGAAGGTCTGTTTGACAAAGATGAAGAGGAACTCGGAAATTCCTGGGAAGGGGAGTTATGAAAGACATTATCTCATATGGTGCCTATCTTGCGGAAAAACAAAAGTTGAAAAGAAAACGGCCTAAGACGGTTCGGCTGAAACCCCTTGCATCAATACCCGAAGAAGATGCGGTTTGCTTTTCTTGTGGAACCGATCTCTCCAAAGTTGATTTGTATCAGAACTATCGGGTGTGCAACTCGTGCGGATTTCACCAGAATATTTCAGCCTGGGAGCGAATATATCTTCTGGCCGATCCGGCGAGTTTTATCGAATTCGAATTCTACGGAACAGCTACAGACCCATCTCAACTTCTGGGCAATGAAACCTATGAAGAGCGCATTAAAGAGGCTCGGGAAAGGACCGGACTCTCCGAAGCAGTTGTTGCCGGTACCTGCACCATCGGAGGCAATCCCACCGTTCTGGCAGTACTCGATTTTGGATTTCTTGGCGGGAACATGGGTATGGTGGTCGGGGATCGAATAGCCAAGGCATTCGAGACAGCCATGAAAAAACATCTGCCTATTGTCACCGTGGTATCATCGGGAGGGGCCAGAATAGAAGAAGGCGTTCTCTCATTGGTTCAGATGGCCAAAACCGTGATCGCGGCAAAACAACTGCACAACCAGAATTTACCCCACATCTCCGTACTTACCCACCCCACTACCGGCGAAGTCTATGCCAGCTTCGCAAACCTCGGAGATGTCATTTTCGCCGAACCGAGAGCTATGATTGGGTTTGCCCCCATCCGAGTGGTTGAACAAACCGAAGAATCATCGCTTTCAGAGATCGATCACACTTCCGAATCACACCTCAAACATGGACTGATAGATCAAATAGTGCACAGGACCAAACTTCGCAATCTGATCTCTATTACGCTCGATTTGCTTAGTTCGAGATATCGTCTGGGAATGAAGAAAAAAGTAACGCCGTATATGGCTCCCACCCACCCGCAGGAACAGGCATGGGAAACCATTCAGCTAGCCCGGCACGAAGAGCGTCCCACCGCGATGGACTATATCACCGAAATGGCGCAGACTTACGTTGAGATACATGGCGATCGCTCGTACAGTGATGACCCTGCTGTGGTTTGCGCCATAGCCGAACTTGGGGGACAGGCCGTAGTGATAATCGGCCAGCAGAGAGATCGGAATGATGGTCGTCCCGCCCCAGAGGGGTTCCGTAAAGCACAACGAGCCATGCAAATGGCAGCCAAGTTTGGGCTTCCCTTGATCACTCTAATCGATACGCCCGGAGCTTATCCCGGAGCAGAATCGGAAGAACGAGGTATCGGCAACGCTATCGCCTCAACCATGGCTCTACTCTCAGACCTGCCCACACCCGTACTATCAGTTGTTATTGGACAGGGTGGTAGTGAGGGCGCGCTTGCTCTGGGCATTGCCAATCAGGTTCTCATGATGGAAAACGCGTTCCTATCAGTGATCTCGCCCGAAAGAGCGGCATCCATCATGTTCCGTGATGCCAAAAGAGCCGAGGAATTTGCTTCGGCACTGAAACTTACCGCCGCTGACTGCAAAGAACTGGGAGTGATCGATATCGTGGTGCCCGAACCGGCAGGCGGGGCTCACACCGATCCGGGAGAAGCCGCAAGATTATTACGAAATATTATCTTGCGAGAATTGCTCCAAATTCAAATAGTGCCTCCAGCCAAACTGGTTAAGTCTCGGTACAAACGGTTCAGGTACGTGGGCAGTCGCGCTCCGTTCCTCGGAGGAGTTTTTGCCAAGCAGACAGCTCAAATCCAGAAGGTGCTGCAGGGTGAGAAGGTAGAGGACGAACAACCTCCGGAGGAACTGGTACAAGAACCCGAATTACCTCCTGATGATGACTCTGAATCCCTCCCGTTGCCGTAATAGACTAGGGTAATATCTTAAAAAAGCCACCGAAATATGAGAGAATGGTGGTATGGCATACA
>JABHWQ010000362.1 GCA_018657655.1 Chloroflexota bacterium
ATTTTGCCCACTGCATAAGCTGCAGGGTGCACTCTCGCACCTGGCTGACACTTCCCGCAGCTCCAGCTCCTTCTTGGTACATGGTCTGGATTGAATCGATGATAGCAAGATTAGGTGTAAGTTCCGCAGCACGATCCAGAATAGCTTCCATTCTGGTCTCCGGAAAAGTAAATATTTCTTTACCGCTCAATCCCAGCCGCTCTGCTCGAAGTTTAATCTGTGATATCGATTCTTCTCCAGAGACGTAAAGTACTTTACCTTCTTTCTCCGCCACTGATGCCGCTACTTGAAGCAAGAGTGTTGATTTCCCGATGCCTGGATCACCACCGATAAGAATCAGCGAACCGGGCACAATTCCGCCCCCGAGTACACGATTAAACTCGGAGAACTGGAGCAACAGACGAGGGGTATTTTCAAGAGAGATGCTGGACAGCTCCTGAATTGGAGCCGATTCTTTGCCAGCCTCCGAGGCACTGATAGCCTTTTCGACGTAGCTGTTCCACTCTTCACATTGTGGGCAACGTCCTACCCACTTCAAGCTCTCAGCCCCGCAGCTCTGACAGATAAACACGGTTCGTGCTTTGGCCATTTGCCTAATTATACGAGCGGAAAATTAAAAAGGGAAGCCTTAAATGGCTTCCCTTTTCGATTGAACCAGGATATTTGCAATTAGGCCGCGGGAGAGCTTGCCACAGTAGCCTCAGCCTTAAATACTAGGCCATCGCCTTCCCGGTCAAGATGAATCGTATCACCGGCCTTGAACTCTCCCTGCAAGATCTTTTCAGAGAGCGGATCTTCAATCATGGTCTGGATGGTTCTCCTCAACGGACGAGCCCCAAACGTAGGATCGAAACCCTTCTCAGCCAGAAGTCCTTTTGCCTCGGCAGTTGCCTCCAGGCTGAATTCCTGCTCTTTCAGTTGAAGGTGGACTTGGTCAAGCATCAAATCCACAATTTGTATGATATGCTCCTTGGCCAGCGAGTGGAATACCACCGTACCATCCAGCCTGTTGATGAATTCCGGTCGGAAGCTCTTCTTCATTTCCTCAAGAAGTTTATCTCTCATTTTCTCATATGAAAGCTTCTGTACCTTGACTTCATCAGTTCGGCTGACAAAACCTATGGTACCTTCCTTCTTGATGGTTTCCGCACCGATATTACTGGTCATGATGATGATGGTATTGCGGAAGTCAACTCGCCTTCCTTTTGCATCGGTTAGGTGTCCATCATCGAATATCTGTAGAAGGATGTTGAACACATCCGGATGGGCTTTTTCGATTTCATCGAGCAATATACACGAATACGATTTGGTACGTACCGCCTCAGTAAGTTGACCACCCTCTTCAAAACCGATATATCCCGGAGGTGCTCCCATAAGTCGGGAAACAGCATGTTTCTCCATAAACTCCGACATATCCAACCTGATCAGAGCATCTTCGCTGCCAAACATGAATTCTGCCAGCGCTCGCACAACCTCGGTTTTTCCTACTCCTGTTGGACCCAGGAAGGTGAACACACCAATGGGTCGTCTCGGATCCTTGAGCCCTGCTCTGGCACGCCGAACCGCCTTGGAAATCAGCTCGATGGACTCATCCTGTCCAATGATGCGCTTGTGCAAGACGTCCTCCATGTGGAGTAAGCGGGCTGTTTCATCACCACCAAGTTTAGTTACCGGTATGCCAGTCCACATGCTGCACACTTCAGCAATATCTTCTTCGCCAACTTCTATTTGGGCATCGGTATGCTCGTCTTTCCAGTCCTGCTGCGATTTAGTGATCTTCTCTTCCAACTTCAGCTCTCGATCTCTAACCTCAGCAGCATACTCATATTGCTGGCTTCCAATGGCTTGTTCTTTCTCTTTGCGCACAGTTTCCAGCGCTTTATTCAAATCCGAGATAGGAAGCGGCGGAGTCAGGTTGGCAATCCGCACACGGGACGAAGCTTCGTCAATAAGATCAATCGCCTTGTCTGGCATGAATCTATCCGGAATGTAGCGTGATGCCAGATTGGCTGCTTCCTTGATTGCCTCATCGGTAATCACAAGTTGGTGATGCTCTTCGTATCTCGATCTGATACCTTTTAGTATTTCTATGGTTTCCTCAATAGTTGGTTCTTCAACCAAAATAGAACCAAAACGACGTTCCAGCGCAGCATCCTTTTCCACATATTTACGATACTCACTCGCAGTAGTTGCTCCGATGCACTGTAATTCTCCACGCGCCAGCGCCGGCTTAAGGAGGCTGGAAGCATCCACGGCACCTTCAGCAGCACCAGCACCAACCAGTGTGTGTATCTCATCGATGAACAGCATTACGTTACCTGCGGCTTTGATCTCAGTTATAACCTTCTTTAGCCGTTCTTCGAATTCTCCTCGATACTTGGTCCCTGCAACCAGTGCTCCGATATCAAGTGTCACCAGTCTCTTACCCCGCAAGGTTTCCGGTATATTACCAGAGGCTACACGATGTGCTATGGCTTCAGCAATGGCGGTTTTGCCAACGCCAGCTTCACCTATAAGAACGGGATTATTCTTTCTGCGTCTGCTAAGTATCTGAATAACGCGTTGTTGTTCTTTTTCCCGGCCAATTACCGGGTCGAGCTTACCAGCAGCAGCAGCTACAGTAAGGTCTACTCCCAACTGATCCAAAG
>JABHWQ010000508.1 GCA_018657655.1 Chloroflexota bacterium
ATCATAACCATATCCAACTCCGGTAGTGTACCCTCCAGTGACCGGGTTCGTTGCTATGAGATCCATAGTACGCGGTGAGCTATATGGTGATCCAATGAGTTCATGACTGAGATCTGCATTTATGAAAATGCGCAAGTTAGCACTCTCTATCGGAAGACGCTCATTAGCTTGTATTTGAACAGTCGTGGTGAACGTGATAGATCCACCCTGGGCAACGCTGCTATACGATCCGGAAAGGTTAACACTTACCGCCTCGGCTGTTGGCGGCGACCAAACTACCAGAAGTGTAGTCACTAAAATGGTTAGGACTACGGCTATGCCCAAACTCCTACCGGAATTTGCCCACCTTTTTTTCATTTTCATATTCATTTTCTCCACTACAACTTGCACAAGATATCAAACATCCCCAGCTATTCTAAAATCGCTGGGACAACGATCCTTATTTGCCATGGACTGTAGCATATTCACGAAGCAAATGTCAATACTTGCAATAGCAATCACATACCATTTAGATTGATGCCCGGTATTATTCGAATTATTCGCTAACCAAACTCAAATCCATCGGTCCGCGCCAATTGTACCCACACTATTGACTCATGTCAATAGTGTGGGTACAAATTATAAATCTACATAAAACAACCAACAGCTTAGGCAGAGTTGCTAGCTTGGCATCTCCCCGAATACCTGGTATTGTACTTACTCTAACAAAATAGTGGGGATCAAACCGAATGTTGTGTTCCGCAATGCGGGCATTTGATCGTGAATTTCTTTATATTGGGGGGTACTTTCAACTTGGTTCCACAACTGCAATTGATCATCTTGTAGTTGCTCTTTTTCCACATAAGGTCAGAGACTTCTCTTGAGCGCTCCAATTTGGAAGGCTCCCCAATAGCAGACTCCGAAGATGCCGCTCGTATTCCGACTAACCCGGATCCAGCGAGAGCTGTTGCAGGCATTACACTTCCGCCACCTTTGTGAACAGAATTGTACGCACTGTTGTAATCGGAAAAAGACGCGCCACCCATGGCGCGCAATATGCGAACTCGTTCTGAAATGGGCGGATGAGTGCTACTGAGATCGCTTGCAGCCTTCCCCTTCTTGCGAAAAGGATTGGTGATATACATCGGGGCTAGTGCCTGATTTGCCGATTGTAAAGGAACGGTCGAGCCGGCAAGTTTCTCCAGGGCTGATGCCAAACCCTCGGGATATCGAGTATATTGAGCTGAAGTTGCGTCAGCCAGGTATTCCCGTTTTCTTGAGATAGCATAGTAGATGAGTCGTGCCAGGATCGGTGCCAGGATCATTAATACAATCCCAACAATTAGAACCACGATCATCGCCGGTCCCCCACCACCACCAGAACTTCGCCGTCCTCCACTCATGCTACTCCAAAACATCATATGAGTCATATAATATGAAATCATTACGATCGTTCCAAGAAGCACACCACACATCGTCATTAACAAAACGTCACGATTCTTTACATGAGCGATTTCATGGCCAATCACACCCTGCAACTCGTCACGATTCAATTTCTGCAGAAGACCCGAGGTCACGGCAACAGCGGCTTTTTTGGGATCACGTCCCGTTGCAAAGGCATTCATAGCCGGATCATCGATGATATAGATAGCAGGCATGTATTCCAAACCAGAGGCAATCTTCATTTCCTCGACAATGTTGTAGAGCCGAGGATGATCATCACGCTCAATCTTCCTGGCTCTTGATATCGAAAGGAAAATATTGTCGCCCTTAAAGTAAGCTACCAACGTCATAACGCCCCATATTATGAGAGCTATGAACAACCCACCTATTGGGCTGCCAAAAAATAAGAAACCGATGGCGTATCCAATACCTAGTAATACACCAGCCATAGCCGCCACAAGCACCATCGTTTTTGTTCGATTTCCCCTAATCTGTTCCCACATACCTATACATTCCTGCTTCTAATTTTAGAAACTTACTTTCGGAACCTCTCTTTCTTTCGGTACTTCGATCTCAAAAAATTCGCCCTCACTGAAACTGAACATATTGGCAAGAATGTTGGAAGGGAACATTTGAGTCTTGTTGTTATATCCTAACACCGAATCATTATAGAATTGGCGAGAGAAGGCTATCTTGTTTTCCGTGGAAGTTAACTCTTCCTGCAAAGCCAGAAAGTTCTGATTTGCTTTCAAATCAGGATAGGCCTCAGCTACAGCAAAAAGCCCCATAAGGGCTCCGCTGAGCGCGCCTTCCGCCTTTGACTGAGCACCGACACCTTTACCCACAGCCCCCTGTGCCATGTTACGCGCATTCGTCACAGCTTCAAGCGTCCCACGCTCATGAGACGCATAACCTTTTACGGTTTCAATCAAATTAGGGATAAGGTCATGCCTTCTCTTAAGCTGGACATCAATCTGCGACCACGCATTTTGCATTTGATTGCGCAACCTAACCAATCCGTTATAGGTTACGACAATCCCTATGACAAGAAGCACAACTGCAGCACCAATGACGATTCCTACTACTGCCATAAAGACCTCCTTAATGGATATACCGTTACCAGGTATTTCAGGCTACTAATCCCGAGCCTGGAACACCTCACCTAGGAACCTAATGACACGCCCTTGCGAATCCACGTCTTGAGTGGATGGCACTTGTGTAATTATCTGCCCGACCTCACCAGCATCGAACCATAGTCCATCCCCACGAGAACAGGCATCTATCAATACTTCGGGATCATGGCCTACGGTCGCTTTTTTCATTTTACTATGGCATATGGGGCATTTCCGCTTCTTCTCTTTAGACTTCGTTTCCTGAGACGTCAATACACTATCTATAGAAAGTATGGACTGCTGCAACTGCATCGTCTCTAGCAGGAGTTCCAGTTCCCCTGCATCGAACCATACTCCTTCACAATCAGGGCAATAGTCAAGCTCGACATGTTCGTGTTCGACTACAATCATCATATTGTGACAGGTTGGACATTTCATGATAGCATTCTCCGAAATATATTGGTCCAAGTGTAAACAAAGAAAAAGGCGATGTCAAGAGAGTGGTTGGTTCGATTGGCCGTGGGAGTGTGGAGGCGACGGCCGGATTCGAACCGGCGAATAGAGGTTTTGCAGACCTTCGCCTTAGCCACTTGGCCACGCCTTAAATTACAGGTAAACACTCATGACTTGCCTAACAATTCCCTTTATTATCCAAATATGATTTACGATTTATCATTGACTATCACTGACAATCATCTAGCTATGTATTGGGAAACTTACAAACAAGCCAAACTATCCGAAGGAAAACAGCCTTACACGCTGGACAAGTACCTCATATGCCTACGCAAGTTTAATGACTGGCTATTTACCCACGATGCTACACCAGACAAAACATTGGTTCAGCAGTTTCTAGTCAGTCTACAGACCAAAGGTTTAAGCCCCTACCGGGTCCGCAATTACTGGGTGGCCCTGATGAGCTTTTATACATGGGCCGAAGAACAAGAGTATATGCCCAATAACCCCATGAAAGGGGTTAAAGCCCCGAAACTACCCAAGGGCACAATAGAGGTCTATACCGATCATGAAGTGGATTCAATACTCAATATGGCAACTAATAGCAGCACTGAAACCATAATTACTACATTCTGGAAAACAGGTATCAGGGGGTCGGAATTATTGCAGATCAAGAACAGCGATATCAACATGAACACGCAAACTATGCACATTCACGGCAAAGGGTCCAAAGATCGTACAGTCCCATTTGATAATAATTGCGCTCAATTGCTTGACCCGCTTCTTAGCACTAATGGCACCGAATACACTTTCCCCACTACTTTGACTCAAATTAGAAAATCCCTCAAATTCTACTGTGAAAATTGCGGAGTGGACTACAGGGGGCCGCATTGCTTCCGGCATACATTCGCATGTAACTACCTCAAGGCCGGGGGTAGCCCATTGGATTTGATGTACATACTGGGCCATTCCACTTTGGCAATGGTCAACCATTATAGTCAATGGCTGGCATCTGATAGGGCCATCGAAAATTATCACAAGCTATATGCAACCGCCTTCTAACCAAATAGGAAAACTAACCACCCTCTTCACCCACACCAATTCGTGTGATAGAATAGGCTACCTTGTACAAAACCATGTGCTTGAAAAACATTATCGAAAAGCCCATAACGTTTGGAAAGAGGGTCATGTTTTGGGCTACAAAAAAAGCATTAGGAAACAAGCTTACAATTGGCGGTAAAAACTTAAGCAACAACCCCCCTGAATCAAATGAGGATAATTCCACAAAACAATATGTTATCCCTGGCAATCAAGAAGATCCCATAATTACTGTAACAAGAATGTCCGCTGAGGCAATAGAAAAATCCGCTAAATCAGCAAAGCACACCAGTTATGCAACATATGCCCTCTTTGGTGCTACATTATTGCTTGCTTTTGGTGCAATTGTAAATCTAATCCAGACTAATAACCTAATTAGTAACGAGAAAGACGTGCTTGAAACTCAGGAATTAGAACTTGATAGGTTCGAACAACAACTCGACCAGAACCAACAAATCTTGGATACCTATTATAGACCTTGGATAGCTGTTTCAGTTACAAGCTTTGTTCCAGATAATACTAAAAACACATTTGTAATAGATTATGAAGTAAAAAACTATGGTAGTATTCCAGCAAAAAATGTACGCGTATATAATATATGGACAATTGATAAAACCCATTTTTTCGTTTATTCCGAAGAACGAGCTGATTTCATAAAGACCACCTCCGATGAACCTTGGGTAGCTACCATGGTATCAGCAGGTCAAAGTAGTAATGTTCATGTGCCAGATCCGTGGAAATATCAACAGGAACGTTTCCAGGATATAATTAACGGTGATGAACTATTAGGAATAGAATTTTTAATACTCTACGATGATATTTCCGGGGATGAGCACTGGAGCTATTTGGGGATTGCGTATGACTTTCTCACGACAGATGATTTTGTAATTCTATCAAGTGATGGTAATTAAACATAATGATGGCGTTCCCGCAAAAAGCTTGGAATGGCCCCATACTGAAATCGCACTGATTTAAGTCTGAGCCGGATGAAAGTCGAAATGCCTTGTTTGTCGGGTCGCTATACCAACCAAAATCAAGAGTACCACACCAATAAAAGTTAAAGGCAAAACAACTCCTGGGTCGTTTTCCATGAAATAAGTCCAAATCCTCCCGAAATTGATACCAATCGCCATCAGGATGATACTGTTTCGCACCCTCGCAAGCCCACGAACCCTCAGTTTCCCATTGTGCATTTTCCGTTTGAATTGACTGATCGTCCCTTCAATTGCCGGCCTCAGACGACATTTGCGGCGGTACTCCTCTTTGCTCAGTTGTTGCCGCCTTTGGGCCAGCAAGACCTGGCGGTCGGTAAATGGGAGACTGTAAAACCGCTTTCCCCCTCGAACCGGACACTCCTTGATACAAGGACAATTGCCGCATACCTGGGTAGCAAAGTGGGCAATATGGCGACCATCCTCAGGTTTGTCGATTTGCTCATAGGGAGAATGTCCCTCCGGACAGGAAACGACCGAGTTACCATCAAAACGAAATTCAGTCAGTGAGAGCTTGTCCTCCGATTCTTTCCGCCCCTTCACCTCGGTGGGGATGATCGCTACCTTCTCCTCTTTACATACCCTTTCTGAATCCTCACCGGTGTAGTTGGCATCAGTGATCATCTCCGTAACGCCGGTTCGTTCCTTAATCTGAGGTAACCGTTCTGCCAGAAACTTGTCATCGGACGTTACATTCTGTTCAACGCAAATATCAGTCAGTAACTGCACCGGGTTTTCCGGCGCACAGGTTTCCGTCACATTGAACATATGCCCCTTATGGTTCCCGCCGGATTTGCGTCGAAAAGTAGCCGTGTCGTCAGCGGGATTTTGTAAGGATCGGGCACTGATCTCCTTAGATGGTTTTGCTTCGATCTGGGTTTTCTCTTCCTCTTCCACTATGTCGAATTGCTCCAGTAACACCCTGCCAATATGCTGATAGCTGTTCAAAGCGCTGATTGCCTCATCTCCGGCATATGCCTGATGAAGCTCGAACAGCAACGTCCCCACCCTCTTCAAGTGGTTACCTATCTCCGAGGACCTCACGTGGTAAGTAATATGCTCGGCTTCTGTTTCTACATACTTGCTTGCCAAAGACTGCCATCGCTCTTGATCTTCCTTGCGTAGATCATAGTAGAAGTTCTGTAACACTTTGACGAGCAGTTCCAAACGGGACATCTGTTTGATTAACGAGCCTACAAAGCTGGAATCCATCCGCTGGGTTTCAGCATCGATGCCCAATCGCTTCAGAGCATCATCAGTTATTTCCAGGAATTCCTCTTCCAGCAAGTTGCATCCCGTTTCCGCTTCGTAGTCCAACAGGCGCTTTCGATTGTAGTAGATTGTCCGTTCGGCAAGCGTAACTTCTCCCAGGTTTTCCAGTCCCACAGCATAAGCCGTGAGGAGATTGAAGTGGAACTGCTCCAGGAGTTCCTCGTCGGTATAGTCGAACATCCCTTTGATGATTTCCAGCCCAACCAGGATGTTCACCGGGAAATTGGGACGGCTATCTACCTCGCTGTATAGAACCTCATATCTGCGCTCATCGATCTTCTTGAAGACCAGCTCTCGAAATGAAGGTGCCCAGCTTTTCTCCATCATCTTCTTCACACCGCGCGGAAGTTGGTCCACCGTGTTAAAGAAGCTCGTTTGCTCATGCCTGTGGTTCTCTCTGAACATCGCCTACCCCCTGAGTGAAATGATTTCCATCTCAAGTGTAGCTCATAGCTGGCTTAGCTTCAATACTATAGTGCTAGACCTTTTTGCAGGAACGCCAATGATGCTTTGTCATAATTTTGCTCAAACTATATCATGTAACAATAAATAGTCAAGAATAGGTAAATTGATTCACATCTTACTAGAACCATGACTATTGACTCGTAACCTCAGAAGGCTTGAATGTGATTTTGGGCTTACCAAAACTGGTACGTTCATTTCAAACGTATATCCATGTATTTTAAGACCCCCTGGAACTGGACCCCGATCTCGCCGCCGTGGTATAAAAAAATGAGGTACAATATCATTTTAGCTACCAAAACCTGCACATTTCCACACCATGTTTTAAAACACCAAAATATGATAAGGGAGGTAGGCAATGACTCATTGTTGGGAATGCCATTTCTGGAGATTTGGGTGGGACCACCTCAAAGAGAATGAGGGCGAGTGCCGGGTAGCCTACCCTGAGACCGATCATCGTCCGGTTAAGCATGCCCAGGCTGAGGCCTGTGATAGAATCGAAAGATGCTTAGGCTGGAACATTAGAAGGAGGAAATATGAGATCAGTAATTGAAACACCCCTGCACGACGATTTCCAATGCGGGTGCGGGTGCACCTGGGACACCGGCGGATTCGATCCATGTCATGAGCAGGAACACCTCAGGGGGCCGGATATTGGTAGCGGTTGGGACCGGACCTATATCTGTAATGA
>JABHWQ010000509.1 GCA_018657655.1 Chloroflexota bacterium
GAGAAAACCATCAAGCAAGAGATGTGGCAGGACTATGAGAAAAACTACCGGATAGCAAGCCGGGATTTCATCTTGCCGGAAACCAACAAGGGATTTCGATTCATCGTCAAGCAGAACAAAGAAACCATGGAAACACGATGCTTTGGCAGCACTCACATCGATTACAGTCCCGTGAAAATCCTCAACTCCTACCACATCCGATGGTCAGTTGAATCAGGCATCAAAGATCTGATGGAAAACTATTTTCTGAACAAGCCCACAGGAACATCCCCTGAAAAAGTGGAGGCCCATTATTATTGCGTTATGCTTGCTCGGATGACGATAGATTATTTCCGATCAGTCCTTTGTTGTCGTGAGTGGCAAAGCCCGGAGGACTGGAAATGTGTTTTGTCCACTATCAGAACGAGCATGTTCAGCAATCAGAATTGCGAATTAAGCCGTCATGACTCGGGGGATTTACTATTGACCTTTTTGGATGGAGATCGTTATGGTATAAAAAATGAGCTTGCCAAACGAATGGACCAAAGAAAAAACGCTGGATTAAACAAAGTATCTTGGTGGGGTGATATCGGCGTTCGCATTGAAATTAAAAATCAGTATGAACTCTGAAAGTGGTACTGAAATCGCCCCGGTTTTGTGGTGTTGGTTTCACCCTGGAAAAGTCTGATTTTGTTAAGGATCTTGACGAAGACGTCACTATTTTAAGTTGTCATGCACATTTTTTGAAAGATATTGGGAAAGATTTATTGGAGCCATCATACGATGGGTTACGTAAACTTCTTCGTTTTTATGGATTTAAAGCCTCTTTACAAAGGCTGATACGAGAATGGGGACAGCAACTTGGAATCCGGGTAGGAGATGGTCTAAACGACCATCCCCTCCCGACAGAACGGCTCGTACCGACCAGGTAAGCCGCTCCTCGATCAGCAACTGAACATAGAACGTTCAAGAGGTTTCCTGGTGAAATCTGCAAGGAAAATCAGACCCTGCTCTTTGAACCATTTAATATTCATGGTAAAGCGAACGGCGGTCCTGTTGACCGATTGCCATTTGTTCATTTTGACCCATGTCTTGTGAGCTTCTTGCGGTTTGAAGCCGGATTTGATCATAATCCTTTGGAACTTCCGAGGATTCTTCCATTTCTTCAGTTGCATTGATCTCAGCCGACTCCTGATCCATCCATCAAAACCTCCAAATAGCGTTTTAAACTCTTGAATCCCAAAATAGGCAACCCAACCTTGGAGATAGTTATTTAGTGCCTGGATGTTCTGGTACATGGATAAGGGGTTATTCCTTCGAGTCAGCTCTCGGATTTTGTCCTTAAACCTGACCCGTGCATCATTGCTAACACGGATCTTTCCCCGAAGAATTTGAAACCCCAGAAATGTCACGTCTTTGATCCGTGCCACTTCGCTTTTCTCTGTATTAACCGGGAGGTGCAACTCTTCCTCCAGGTAATTTACTATCCCGTCCATAACCCGCATTGCGGCTCTTTCTGATTTCAATAAAATCAGGAAGTCATCCGCCCATCGGCAATACCGGTGGCCTCGTTTCTCAAGCTCATGGTCAAGCTCGTTTAAGACAATGTTCGATAGCATCGGGGATACAGGTGAGCCTTGGGGGCATCCTTTTGTCGTCTTCTCCAGTTTACCTTCCACCATCACGCCTGCTTTTAGCGCTCTTGCAACCAGCGTTACAAGCCTCTCATCCGCGATCTTACCACGTATGAGTTTTAAAATAAGGTCGTGCGGTATTTCATCAAAGAAGCTTCTCAAATCAATGGATGCACACCAATCATAGCCCTCCACTACAACCCCTTGTATCTGCTTGATGGCACCGTGTTGACTCCGACCTCGGCGAAACCCAAAATTAGATTCCGTAAAGCCCGGCGAGTAAATCCCTTCAAAAACAAGGTTCATACTCTGGGATACAATTCGGTCCATCACAACAGGGATGCCCAACTTTCGCTTCTTACTGCTTCCCTTTTTGGGAATCAGCTTTCTCCGTGCAGGTTTAGAATGGTAGGTTCCAGCTTCAAGCTTGTTTTGGATGAGCTTCACCAATTCCTCTTCTCGGCGATCAAACTCTTCTACCGTCATCCGGTCTATCCCAGCTGCGCCCGCGTTCTTCCTGACCTGCCGCCACGCCATGCGCAATCGTCCCAGATTATAGACCCTTTCAAGTACATTTCCCTGTTTCACTTTTAACCTCCGTGACTAATTGCTACGTTAAGAATTGCCGGATCGCAGGCGGCCCTTTGACCGGAACCGGACCCCTCAAGCCTTCGAGATAATCCATCTGGTCGGCATCCCTCATGGGATTCGGGTATCCCCCTTGGTTTTCTGGTTCCTTCCGTTTACCTGCGATTCTAAGTCGACTCCTTATCGGTGTCACCATCGCCTCTCGTCCACGACTTCCCATGTCTCGGGGACGTTCCCGGGACATCCAGGCCTCATTTCCTGGTCCTCAGAGTTTTATCCTCCACACCGTTACCGGGCTTCATAGGCTCTGAATCATCAGTACTACCCGTGGATCTGCCACCCTCTGAACCCTCACCGTTTCGGGTTCTCCTTATCGGTTTGGTTTTCTAACGTTTCCAGCAGCCTCCAACGTCAGATCAGGAGAGTTTCCCTGGGTAAGACGCATCCCCTCCCTATATCCCGTCCAGCTTCACTTCGGTTCGGTTCGCCGGATATTAGGTCTCGCTCACATACGCCTGCTCGACCTCCTCCCCGCTGCCATTTAGCTGGTTCGCTGTTCGCTACGTACATAGGTTCTGCCTCATGCTTCCTCTGGACGCCCCATTTCTGGAAACTGCCCTTGCCTTGTTGGCGTTGCCCTTCCGTCCGGTAACGGCGGGCGTTTCACCCGTCTCTGCGGGTTTACCTCCGACCCTCTGGTCAGAAGTTCGGCGTCTGCGTCATGCCAGGCGCACGTCAAGACCAAAAAATA
>JABHWQ010000512.1 GCA_018657655.1 Chloroflexota bacterium
CAATTCGGCCAAGGAAGCTTCCCGAACGCTCACACGCACAGCGGCCCGGGAGTGGGCCCGCCACAATATCACGGCCAATGTTATCTGTCCGGGGGCTGCGACGGCCGCGTTTCAGGCGTTTCAATCTATGGCCCCTGAACTTGCAGCTGAAATCCTGAAACAAAACCCGATGGGCCGCATGGGCGATCCCGAAGAAGATATTGGGCCGGTGGCAGTGTTCCTAGCCTCAGATGAATCCCGTTATGTTACTGGTAATACCATCCACGCCGATGGCGGTGGTCACATTAATGGGGTAGCCTGGGCACCGGAGTTGCCTGATTGATTGAGTTTCCGGACTCAAATAGCTGGTGACACGAGGGAATCAAAGGGAGAATTGTCGAATCCAAAAGCGATGTGTCATCGAGTGACAGCGACTTCGCATACTGCAGCGTTCATGCACATCAGAGCATGGCTTCCCTTTTCGCTATCTGCAGCGATTGATGAGCCGTTGATTTTCATTCCCTTTCTAATTCACTATCTAGGGAACTTTCCGTCTTGCCATCTGCAGATTCATCGATACAATATGTCAGGAGAAGATGATTTTGGGGTCAATCTGTAGGACTACGCATTGACTTGTGTGTGTTTCAATGGTATTGTTACATAAACTTTTCGTATAGCATCTATCGAGGGACAGGTTTTTGTTTGAGTGGAGAGCAGTCTAATTGGACATCAGAAACATTATTCGGATAAAGAAGGTATTTGGCTTTGATTGTGGAAACGAAGGTTTATTGGGCACATCCACTCTGTTTCACCAAATAGTCACTGGTTATTAGCATGGTCAAGTATCTTCTGAAGCGAATTGGAATCGTCCTCGTCACATTGTGGTTATTGAGTATTGTAGTATTCATTCTGCCCAGAGTGGCCGGTGATCCCGTCTATCTGTTACTACCCAATGAGGCCACCGAGGAGGATCGGGAGGAACTCAGGGAGGAATTAGGCCTCAATAAATCCGTCCCCGAGCAATATTTGATTTTCATGACGGATGTCGTTGCTCATGGAGATTTCGGGGAATCCGTGTATTTGAAAGAACCTGTCACCGACCTCATCATAGATCGCTTTCCGGCGACCCTGAAGCTGGCCTCAGTCACGTTCGCCTGTGTTATGCCAATAGGTATTCTTCTGGGAGTTCTGGCGGCCATTCGTAAGAATCGCTATCCGGATGTTCTAGCTCGATCTGTTGCTGTGCTAGGCCAATCCTTGCCCGGTTTCTGGGTTGGCATTATGTTGATCTTGCTGCTATCTGTAACATGGGACTTGTTGCCAACATCAGGAATGGGAGGAGCAGATACATATGTTATGCCAGTCATCACGCTAGGTTGGGTCAGCCTGGCGGGGGGGACCCGGTTGACTCGCTCATCAATGCTTGAGGGGATGGGAACCGATTACATCACGTTTTTGCGTGCCAGGGGTGTAGCTGAGAGATCCGTGATTTTGAAACATGCTCTCAGGAATGCTGCCATCCCGGTGGTAACGATGGGGGCGATGATGTTTGGATATCTGCTAACGGGTTCAATAGTGGTGGAAAGCGTGTTCACGTGGCCGGGAATGGGTCGCTTGGCATACGAATCCGTATCCAGAGCCGATTTCCCACTGATCCAAGCCATCGTTCTCTTTTATGGAGTGATATTCATTTCAGTCAATCTCCTGGCAGATACTTTTTACTCATGGCTGGATCCGCGTATTCGCCGTACTTAATGGGTTTTTATAACGAATAGCGACAGCCACAAGGTGTTAATAGAGGATTAATTTTGGACGAACTATTGGTCGTTGAGGACTTGAAAACGCACTTCTTCACGCGAAGAGGTGTAGCCAAAGCGGTAGACGGTATAAGCTTCACCCTCCGCCATGGAGAAAGCCTGGGTCTGGTGGGAGAATCCGGATGCGGCAAAAGTATGACTTGTCTCTCCATCTTGAGACTCGTGCCGGAACCTGCCGGCAAGATCGTAGGTGGGCGTATCCTCTTAAGAGGTGAAAACCTCCTCGAAAAGAGCGGGAAAGAGATGCACAAAATACGGGGCGGTCAAATAGCCATGATCCCCCAATCACCGATGACTGCCCTCGATCCGGTGTTCTCAATCTGGAGTCAGCTTTCGGAAACGATAACGCTTCATCAACAACTCAAAGGCAAGTCGGTTTGGAACCGAGCCATCGATTCTTTACGTGAAGTGCGAATACCAGCACCGGAAGACCGATTGCGGGCCTATCCCCACGAACTTAGCGGCGGCATGCGTCAGCGCGTAATTGGTGCCATGGCACTGGCATGTGAAGCGAAACTGATCATTGCAGATGAGCCCACCACAGCTCTCGATGTTACGATTCAAGCTCAATACCTGACGCTGCTCAGAGAAATGAGGTCACGACTGGGAGCGGGACTGATATTCATCACACATGATCTCGGCATTGTCGAAAGCATGTGTGACAAAGTTGCCGTGATGTACGCCGGCAAGATCGTCGAAGAAGCGCCTGTGGAAGTCATTTTCAAGTCGCCACGGCATCCGTATACGCAAGCGCTCATAGAATCCGTCCCGAAGTTGGACCGGAAGACGGACAGACTCAAAGCTATAGACGGACAACCCCCACCACTTTGTGATGTCCCGGCTGGATGTGCTTTCCGGCCACGATGTCCCATGGCAACTGCTCAATGCAACAAAGCACCCTCTCACGTTCAAGTACAAGAGGGCCATTGGGTTCGG
>JABHWQ010000320.1 GCA_018657655.1 Chloroflexota bacterium
ATACTGGTAATCCTGATGCAGCGTAGGGGGAGGCTATGATTTCGAGAGTGCCTATGCTAACCAACGGGATATCCAGCGCAAAAGCCAGCCCCTTGGTCGTTGCCAGTCCCACCCGTAGGCCATTGAAGCTGCCTGGTCCTTTGGCCACCGACAAAGCTTTGATATCATGGATATCTGCGTTATTTCGCTCCAAAAGGCTGATCAAACGAGGGATAAGTTCTACGGTGTGGTTTTGTCTCGTGTGCCAGGAAACGTCCCCCGTAACCTTACCTTGTTGTGATAGTGCAATGCTGGCTGTGTTGGTAGAGGTGTCTATAGCTAGTTCCATTTTTCTTCTATTTGCTCAATCGTTTTGAAATATCTTGGTCCATTCGGTTCAAAACGCAGTCGGCGTTCATTGTCTGTCAGATGTTCGAAGGTGATGAGGAGATACTCTTGTGGCAGATAATGCAAAGCCTTGTCTGCCCACTCTATCACACAAATCCCTTCCCCACAAAGATAATCGTCAATTCCCAGTTCAGTGATCTCTTCTATAGTGTCGAGTCGATAGAGATCGATGTGATACACCGTGAGTTTGCCGCGATATTCTCTCACCAACACGAAGGATGGACTGGACGCATATCCATCGAAACCTGTACCCCAGGCAATTCCCTGGGTCAAACAGGTTTTCCCTGCACCGAGGTCACCAACCAGTAATATCAGGTCGCCGGATTGGGCTTGTTTGCCTATAGCGGTTCCTATCTGTTGTGTCTGTTCCGGGCTATGGGTGACCAGTTCAAAATGTCCTGATTTCATATTAAACGTGCTTCCCGAAATGTTCCCACCCGCCTTGGGGCAGTTCGGTTTCATTTCCTCGTTTGTCCAAAAGCACTACCTTTCCCGGATTTTCGGCTACGATCACTCCGATAATTGTTGTGGGAGTTGTTAGATGTTTTTGAATGCTTTCAATTACATTATCTGGCGCTGTGAATAGTAGCTCATAATCCTCTCCGCCCGTGAGCGCCATTTTCATTGAGTCATCAGGAAAAACGGTGATGGTAGCCGGATGGATAGGGATACTGGGCAAAACAACTTTGGCTCCGACATTGCTTGCACGGCAGATATGGCCCAGGTCGGCGATTAACCCATCGCTGATGTCGATTGCAGCTTTCACACCGTTCTGTACCAGTATCCATGCTTCAACTATTCGAGGCCATGGTCGCAGATGGCTTTCTCTGAGGATCACAGAAGTGTCGGTGTCGACAGTAGTTTTGTTTTGGAGCATTTTCAACCCCGCAGATGACGAGCCTAGCGATCCGGTGACGGCTATTTTGTCACCCGGTTTAGCTCCCGAACGAGAGAGTATTTCGTCTTTTTCAGCGGTCCCAATTATGGTGGGCGTGATAGTCACCATTGGGGATTTGCTGATGTCACCGCCGGCAATGGCCATGCTGAATTTGCCGGCAATCTCTGCCATACCTTTATATAATTCCGTGACATTCTCCAGTTCCGTATCTAGGGGAAGTCCGAGTGAGACCATGCAAAGAGTTGGTGCTCCTCCCATCGCAGCGATATCGCTGATGTTAACGGCCAGAGATTTCCATCCCAGATCGAACCATGAGGTCATGCTCAGATCAAAGTGTACACCTTCGATCAGTGTATCCGTGGTCCCAAGTTGCACTGAAGCTTCACTTTGCCATACTGCTGCATCGTCTCCGATGCCTATGATGAGGTTGGGTTGTGAATGGATGCCCACTCCTGCCTCATCAACTATTTGGCTCAAAGCCTCGATAAGACCGAATTCTCCCAGGTCGCGAACTTTCATCGATTCAGATTATACTAACTCCTCTCTTGGGCCACAACCGTTCGGAATTTGTGGATGAGGTCGATCATGGTTATTCCCCCCTTTTATCTTTTGGTCATCTTATGCCATAATCAACAAACAGCCGTTTTGGGTTTGACAGAAGACCATAGGCTTCCTCTCAAGGATTGGGCAATGGAAGAGTATCGGGATTTGGATACAGAACGGGAGAAGCTATTTCATAGTCTGCGCAAAAAGATTGGTGATGAGCGGATTGTGGAGGCGATGGATCGTGTTCCCCGAGAATTATTCATACCTTCTGCCAGCCGTTACATGGCCTATAATGATGCCCCCTTGCCTATCGAAATGGGCCAAACTATTTCGCAACCTTTTATTGTAGCCTTAATGACTGAGGCACTGGAGCTCACTGGTCAAGAACGTGTCTTGGAGGTGGGAACCGGGAGTGGATACCAAGCGGCGATATTGGCTGAATTGGCAAAATGGGTGGTCGGTGTTGAGCGTCACCCGCAGCTCATTGATATCGCCAGACGGACCTTGGAAAGGCTGGGTTACACCAATATCGAAATTCACCTTGCGGGTAAGACACTTGGTTGGAAAGATGGCGCCCCATACGATGGAATAATTGTGACTGCAGGTGCTCCCAAAGTGCCACAAGAACTTGTTGACCAACTGGCACCGGGAGGCAGGTTGGTAATCCCGGTCGGTTCACGGTATGAGCAACAATTGCTGAAACTGACCAAGCGAAATGGCGAATTAGTGAAGCAAAATCTGGGGGGATGCCGTTTTGTGCCGTTGATAGCTGAAGATGCCTGGGATGAAGGCGAGCAACAATCGTCTAGTAGGTTCAGCTAAGAACGTTTTGTAATGTCTGGATGATGGCGGTGTCTTCTTCTGGAAGGACGCTACGTGGGTCAAGGATTAGTGAATTCTTTTCAACCCGGCCTACGATTGGCAGAGGTTGGCGGCGAAGTTCATGTGCCAGATCCTGAACCTTCATTTTCATCGGTGGTTTGATGGCCACCAATCGGGTGGGCAGGGTTCCTCCCGGCAGACTCCCTCCTCCGACAGTGGATTCGCCGGGCATTGTCCTGGCATTGTTGCCTATCTCATGTACCCATTTTTCGGCTCGATTTTCGATCTCACTCAGAGGAGTGGAGATCATGCGCCAAACAGGAATTGTCTGG
>JABHWQ010000514.1 GCA_018657655.1 Chloroflexota bacterium
CTCGACATTTCGCTTACTGCGCATCGCAGAAACTACCATCGGCCTATAGTACTGCTCTATAAAATCAAGCAGCAACATCGCACCCTTCGGACGCAGCTCATGTTCGTCAGCTATAGCCTGCGATTCTATTTGGCTTAAAATCCTCTGTGCCTCAGCCTTCGTGGCACCAGGCAAGGCTTTACGAATCCTTTTATGCCCTACCTGCGTATCGACTTGCCAGGGAGTTGGATTGAATTTTGACCCTCCACACTTTCGGCACACATCCGGTTCAACTCTAATGTGCTTAGAGTAACAGTCCCTGCAGCGGTAATAGCGATAAACCGATCCCATCATAACTCCTGATTAGTATGGCTCTTGATAATCTGGTCGAGGAGATCCTCTCGAACTCCTGGCCTGCAACCCGGAATTCTGACGATTGCTCCCGACAGAACCCCACGCTTTACCAAGCCATAAAACGTATTGATATTTCCTCCACATATTCTGTCCGCTGCCTGAACATATGTTATTACCCTATGACTCATTATTTTCTCTCCAGTTATTCAACCGACTCGTATTCAAGCTGAAGCAGAGCGATCAGCCGATTATCTTAGAAGAAGGATTACTACTCAACATCTTACTGGGATGTCACATGGCCCAAGTATCATAATCCAAGTGTCCAACCCACTGGTGTGCTAACTATCTGACTGGCGAAGTTCTTCTGCGCGGATCTCACGAACGCCTGGTCTTTGGTGGTCATGATGAAGTTCTCAAATGTACGGGTCTGCAAACGGGGAGATGGCCGGCTATCTATAAGCAGCCGATTGAGTTCCTGTTGGGTATCGCTCTGCTCAATAGCAACCAGCAGCGACTTATGCTCTTCCGGTTCACACTCAGCGCATGGCAGATACTCATCACCACTCGCCGGCATGGAGAGTCGGGCACCGCATCCATCGCAGTACCCCGGCAGACAGGTCGTAACAGGCTTGCTAATAGGCGTTGATGGGGTCGTGGCGTCCGACATGGGAATCCTCCTCAAATTTGCCTGCCTTCTGAAACCAATTTAGCAGGCTTGACTTGTAGTTTTTCGGGAGACGGTTGAACTTTTGCCTCATGCTCTTGCCGTGTTCCTTCTCAATCCAGCACTCCCACTTGTCCAACTCCAGCTGCATATCAACGCGGTAGTACCTCGCCGCAATCTTGTTGGTGAACCAGTGCATTTCTCGCACTTCAACCAGATCCTCTGGGAAAAACCTCCTCACCACCTCGAGAAACTGCTTTGCCACCGAAGAGGAGTGCGGCGTGCTTGCCGCACAGTCTTTTTATACTTCTACTTCTACTTCTGTTTATACTTATACTTATACTTATACTTCTACTTCGTCAGTGAGTACTCCAGGAGCCCTCACTGAGCCCTCACTGAGTGTTTGTAAAAAAGCGGGATTGCGCTGCTTAGATGGCCTGTTTATGGACTGGTGCTTGGAGAAATTAGGTATGTGGTAGTATTTTTCGCCACTGTGAAGGAAGGGAACCAATACACCAATCTCTTCCAGTGCTGTGAGCCAGTCGGTAAAATCTTCGAGTGTCACATCGTCATAGGGCAGTGCATTACCCTTGAGCCAGAGTGGGCTACCCTTGACCACGCCGTAGTCATCGGAGAGGTTCCACGTGGCGATGAATAGCAGTCGGGCATCCCGGGAGCAACCCATCGCCAGTTTTTCATCGGCCCAGAAGTCAGGCTTTATCATCCGATACCTCGCCATAATTACCTCCTCCGTTTCTTGAGTATGCTGGTTAGTTCCTCGTACTCTGTCATTTTCCAGAACCGATGAACCAAAACATGAAAACAAAGAACCTCAGAATGGTCAGTTCCCTCCATTTCTCATATTCCAATTCGATGGGCAATTTGTCATCAAACAATCAGAAAATAGTTCGCATGCCTATTAATACTCGCCTTCGATTCTTTGTCTCGTCTCGCGCATGTTGTAACAATTTCTAATCTGTATTATCTTACTGAGGGTTCGGTTAATTCGCTTTTTCCATAAACATCAAGTAAACGACGCAATATATTTCTAAAGCAAATCGCGACATATTACACAAATATTTCCCTTAATGTATCAGATTTGTTTTGCCCCTTATGACAACCAAGAGTATAAATCTATAGCTTTAATTTGCATGCCGATATATAAACCTATAGATTTAGTTTATCAAGAGGCATTTTACTTGGGGGTTATTTCTTTGGATATTGGGAAAAACATTCAGCAGGCAAGACGGTCAAAAAGCCTCACACAAGAAGAACTCGCCAAGAGACTGGGGATGACTTACCAGTACATTTCCGCTTGGGAGCGGGGCTTGAAGACGCCTTCGGCCACAAATATCGCGCGCCTGGCTAAAGCTCTTAACGTAAATTCGAATGTTTTACTGGAAGGAAGTGTTGACGGCACTCTGCAAAATATTAAACCTGATACAACTCAAACTAAAAAACCAACTTCGATCCCACTATATAGTCGTAAAAGGAAAACAGATACTTTCGAAGACTCTGTAGCAGAAAAAGTAGAAAGGATATATGTACAGGCCTATAAACCAATGTTATCAGGAGGACTTTGGTCTAAACCTAATGCTCAAACTGAGATTACAGTTAAGGGATTGATTAGGATAAATTTGGAACTGGAAAATCACATCAAAGATCTTGAAGATCGAGTAAAACAATTGGAAGATAAACTGGATTAATTTGTGATCTGATTGTAAAACAGATTTAACGGATATCACTAATCTTTAATCCACGGGCTTTTCCGCAATATTCCCCAGTGGCTGGGCTGCAACATTGATCCAGTCACCACCCGATTCACTCCTAAGTATGAGGGAATACTAATTTTTGATCCAGGACTTCAAGTCGGTCCCCCAGTTCATCCCTATGTGTGCAGGAAACACAAATAAAAGGCCCTGATGGCGGACACCAAACTTCGGTGAGGGATTTTAGCCCTCGCCGTGCCCACCAGGTGGTGTCTTATAGAAACGCCGTTCCCGGTTTCATCCATCTTAGCTCCCGTTCAGTTGAAACAATGGTGTTGCAGGAGGAAACGAATTAAATTCTGGCCTGCTTTTTCACCTGCGATATCACAGGCCCTATGCTTCTGAGCCACCATCGGCTTAAGCGCCGAAATGGTCGTGGAGAATATCTCGCGCGCGTGCGCGCGTGATTTGTTTAGGGTCTGCATTATCTGCATTTTCCCTCGCAAATAGGCCCTGTGCACGCCAACTCTGAATTATGAGAGTCAGAGTTTGAGATCCGCCCCGGAAAAGTTTCAATCCACGCCCCCGCGAAGGGGGCGACCTTCACTGCTGCCAGGACCGATGTATTCCATTCGTTTCAATCCTCGCCCCCGCGAAGGGGGCGACTAAACCTCGCCCTGTATATGGTCGAACGTGCAGGGTTTCAATCCACGCCCCCGCGAAGGGGGCGAC
>JABHWQ010000238.1 GCA_018657655.1 Chloroflexota bacterium
AGGAGTACATCGTAATGTCAACCGTTGCGATCCCCCTTCAGGCTCAAGGTGCAAGCTACGAACCTGTGCACCTCCAACTGCATTGGAAACAATAGAAGCATCCCAGTCTTCCGGCGCAGCCATTGTCAATTCAATATCCTCTCCGATCTCCCCGGTATTAGCTAAATTGATATACAAATTGATATCCTGCCCACGGGCAACGCCTATACCTGTAAAATCAGCATAGAAAGATATTGATCTTTCCCCATCGGCCGCTCCCGCTATCGATACTCCAAGATTGGCAACAATCAACACTGCTAACATCAAAGAAGCAGCAATCTTCTTGATTCTACTCATACCGGGATACCCTCCTGAAATCAAGTTCAATTAACTGAAATATATTGGTGCCTATTATAAGAGCTCCACCTTCGTAACGCAAGGTCATTTTCATATTGGACATTCGCTGTTTCACGATCGAAGCCGGGCAATCATTTTGGCCATATACAGTTATTGGCATAATAGAATGATCGAATCAACATGAACCCGACATTAAACGGTCTTGCACTTTCACTTAAGGAATCTCTGCTCAACCCCCCTGTATCCCCCAGTCTTGGGGGGGACTTCTATACCTGGGGGACACCCCCAGACCCCCGAAGTCACCACCTATTCAGAGCGTCCTTAATTTCCGAGTACTTCCCATACCCCGTTTGATCAACAGGCTAATCTGTCTCATGCAATCCTTGACAAAGGTGGCGCCAAATTGTAGTTTTAGTTGGGGAATGGGCCCAATATGGACATAATACCGGAGGACAAAGATGACAGAATCGGTAGTAACCGAAGACATGAAAGGTTGGCTTAACAAAGAACTCAATCGTGTTGAGTTTGACGTTGAAAAGGTCTTGCTGAGACGATACGCTGAGGCAATTGAAGATCCTAATCCTCGATGGAAAGAGGCAGTTCCACCTAACATGTTCACGGCGATATTCGCAGAGGGCGGGCTCGTAGAATATCCGTTCGAGACTCCGCCAAAACTCCTCGATGGCGGTGGAGAGTGGGAATTCTTCAAAGAAGCTCGTCTCGGAGATACGCTAACCGGCGTTCGTAAATTCGTGGAATACAAAGAAAAAGAGGGCAAACTGGGGCACATGCTGTTTATTATCAGAGAGACCGAATGGACCAACCAGAAAGGCGAATTGGTAGCCAAGAATCGCTCCACCTCAATTCTATATTAATTCGGAGTTATAAATATGAGTGATCAACTATATTATGAAGACGTTGTAGAGGGAACCGAAATCACACCTTTGATTAAAAATCCCACGCCGATGCAACTGGTGAAATTTGCCGGCGCTTCCGAGGATTTCAATCCCATCCATTATGATAAAGAAAAGGCGTTATCTGATGGTTTGCCAGGCACCATCGTGCACGGACGTTTAAAAAATGCTTTCCTCATCCAGGTACTTACCGACTGGATCGGAAATGAAGGATTTCTAAAGAAAATTGTCATCCAGCATCGAGGGATGGACCTCCCCGGACACCCAATTGTCAGCAGGGGAACGGTAACAAGGAAATATGTTGAAAACGGCGAAAACCTGATCGAGTGCGAAGTCTGGACGGAAAATGAGAAAGGGGAGAAAACCGCACCGGGCACTGCGTTAGTCAGGCTGCCTTCCCGAGGCTAACCAAACATGACCACTGAACCAACAGCTTCCACTGATTTCATCCGAAATATTATTAACGAGGACCTCAAGACCAACAAGAATGATGGTCGCATACACACACGATTCCCACCGGAGCCAAACGGCTATCTGCACATCGGGCATGCTAAGTCGATCTGCCTCAATTTCGGTATTGCAGCCCAGTACAATGGATTGTGTAATCTGCGGTTCGATGATACTAACCCCACCAAGGAAGAGGAAGAGTACGTCCGATCGATCATCGAAGACGTGCGCTGGTTGGGATTCGACTGGAAGGATAGGCTGCACTATGCATCTGACTACTTCGAACAGATGTTCGAGTACGCGGTACAGTTGATCAAAGCCGGTGAAGCATACGTTGACGACTTGACTGCCGAAGAGATTCGAGAATACCGGGGAACATTGACCGAACCCGGCAAGGAGAGCCCGTACCGCAATCGGTCAATTGAGGAAAACCTGGACCTATTCGAACGCATGCGAACCGGCGAATTTCCCGATGGTTCCCGTGTCCTCCGCGCAAGGATCGATATGTCTTCCCCCAACTTGAATCTACGCGATCCGGCAATGTATCGTATTCTACATGCATCCCACCCTCACACTGGAGAAGCTTGGTGCATCTATCCCATGTATGATTGGGCCCATGGGCTGGAGGATTCGCTCGAAAAGGTTACCCATTCCATTTGCACATTGGAATTCGAAGATCACCGCCCACTGTACGACTGGTTCCTCGATCAACTCGGAGTTCACCATCCCCGTCAAATAGAGTTCGCACGACTCAACCTCACGTACACCATAATGAGCAAGCGAAAATTACTGCAACTAGTTAACGATGGACACGTGAACGGCTGGGATGATCCCAGAATGCCGACTATCTCAGGATTGCGACGGCGCGGGTATACCCCAGATTCCATCCGTAATTTCTGTGAGCGTATTGGGGTAGCCAAGACAGACAGCACGATCGATATGGCGCTACTGGAACATTGCATCCGAGAAGATTTGAACAAGCGTGCTCCCAGGGTAATGGGGGTGTTGAATCCATTACGAGTGGTGATCACAAACTACAACGAGGATCAGCCCGAAGAGCTTGACGCAGTCAATAATCCGGAGGACCCCGAGGCCGGAAGTCGCAAAGTACCTTTTTCCCAAGTGATCTACATTGAACAGGACGATTTCCGCGAGGATCCGCCGAAGAAATTCTTCCGGCTGGCACCCGGCCGCGAAGTGCGGTTGCGTTACGCCTATTTCATCACCTGTACCGATGTAATCAAGAATGAAGCCGGGGAGATCATCGAATTACACTGTACCTACGATCCGGCATCGCGAGGAGGCAACTCTCCCGATGGACGTAAAGTAAAAGGAACGATACACTGGGTTTCGGCTGAACATGCCATCGAGGCGGAAGCTCGCCTGTATGATCGGCTCTTCACCCGAGAATATCCGGAGGATACGGATGATGAGGCCGGTTTCGCCGCCAATCTGAATCCGGATTGTCTTCAGATAACCACTTGTTTTGTGGAGCCAAGTTTAGCCGGAGCTGAACCCGGAAGCCGGTATCAGTTCGAACGGCTGGGTTACTTCTGCATCGATCCAGATACTTCCGATGGAAAACTCGTATTTAATCGAACTATAACTCTTCGTGATTCCTGGGCAAAGATAGAAAAGAAATTTTGAAAATTATGATAAAGTCCCATATTCCAAGTTTGGTAAAGGTATGGACCTTTTCGATCTGAACCGAGAGGAACAGCTCCAGAAAGAAGCTCCCCTTGCCGCACGAATGCGGCCCCGTAGCTTCGCCGAGTTTGTTGGCCAGGATCACATCGTGGGAGAAGGACGGATTCTGCGCAAAGCCATTGAACAGGACCAGATACCTTCAATCATTCTTTGGGGTCCACCGGGAAGCGGCAAGACTACCCTGGCCAATGTCATAGCTTCGGTTACGCAATCCCATTTCATTCCGGTGAGCGCTGTTAACTCAGGCGTTGCCGATCTGCGAACGGCAGTAGAGGAAGCCAAATCCCGGCGCGGAATGCAAGGACAAAGCACTATCCTTTTCATCGATGAGATACACCGCTTCAACAAGGCTCAGCAGGATGCGATCCTTCCCCACGTGGAAAAC
>JABHWQ010000518.1 GCA_018657655.1 Chloroflexota bacterium
GCGGCAGTCTTCGAAGGGGCCGTGTTATCCCGTCTGCCGCAACAGGCTCCCCGGTGACGCCGCATCCTGTTCCAATGGGAGCCCTGCTTGTGTGCCACCTAACCACTCATTAGTCGGTCCGAAGTAGAGGATTTAATAATAATTCCTAACTTCAAGGATGATGGAAAATGTCAGAGACAAATATCTATTTTTATTCCGCACTCGCAATTGTTGTTTTCTTAATAGCCTGTGTCATTTTTTTCAAACGGTCCACGGCCCGTTCTACCGATTGCAATAAAGTATCGATAAGCATTTTCATGGGTTTCGGCACGGCCCTAGGAATAATCTTCGGGGTTGTGTTGGGCAATATAGTTGAGGGAGTTGTAATCGGCATGTTAGTGGGTGTCGGAGTCGGGTGGCTTTCAGTTTTTGTACGAGGACGTCGCGGAGGAGGCCCCAGTGACTGACGGGTCTGGTGTCCCGCTACGCTACGCATCGCCTAACCAGCGCATCAAGGCGGACGCAGCCGGTTGGACGTGATTTTCAGCGAAGGCAGTCTCTGTCACCATTAGGGGTAATTTGCTCTTTGAACCATTTACGTGGCTGTGCCGCTTATGCGCAGATCGTTAAGCAGCGCAATATCTTATTGGGGATTCACTGGAAGGAGGAGTAAATGATTCGGTTAGTTCTGCTTTCACTAATTCTGCTTTTATTCCCTTCTTGTGCCGAGAAGGGTCTCCAGCCAGGTGAAGGATACGTTGAAGTCACGGGGGGGGAAGTATGGTACCGGATTGTGGGATCAGGAACGAATACACCGCTACTGCTCCTTCAAGGAGGGCCGGGGGTCCCCAGCTACTACATGAAGCCGTTGGCTCGACTTGCAGACGAGAGACCAGTAATACTCTACGACCAGCTTGGTGCCGGGCGTTCAGATAGTCCTTCCGATACCAGCCTCTGGCGATTGGAACGATTCGTTGAGGAGTTGCAGCAGGTTCGAGATGCACTCGGCCTGAGGGAAGTTTACATCCTCGGGCATTCATGGGGGGCTATGCTTGTTGTTGAATACATGCTCACCAATCCTCAGGGCGTTAGAGGTCTGATCATTGCCAGTTCGTGTTTAAGCATCAGTCGCTTTAAAAAGGACACTGACAGCCTGATTACCACACTTCCCGATTCCACGCAGGAAATCATCCGAAAACATGAGAGCGCAGGGACTACAAATTCACCGGAGCATCAGAGTGCTGTATCCCAGTATTACGCCCGGTACATGTTACGGCACCGTCGGCAGCATCCTGATCTCGACAGTACATCCGCTCAGTTCAATTACATTATTTACAAGAAAATGTGGGGAGAACCCAGCTCTTTATTATCGGTTACAGGCTCACTCAAGAATTATGAAAGGGTTGATGCTCTTCCCAATATTGATATCCCTGTCCTTTATACAACCGGGAGGTTCGATACTTGTACACCTGCCACAGTGGAGTACTTTCATAGCCTCACCCCAAACTCCCGCATGGAGGTCATTGAAAATAGTGGGCATATGACCTATCAGGACGAACCGGAGCGTTCTGTCGACGTTGTCAGGGAGTTTCTCAGGGAAGTTGATGCCAACCGTTGAGTAGTTACAAGCGAACTGCCTAACCATTGGTTCCACCTGGCTGCAGAGGCTCTGTACGATTCATTAAACGCAGGGGATTGCCATGTTTAAGGGTGTCATCTTTTCTCTCATTGCTTTTGCTATTATTTTTTTGGGTTTTCTGCAATCCAGCCAAGCCAGCATACTGTTAAATCTCACCAGTGCACTTATTGTTATCTGCCCAGTTATGTCTTTGCTCTTTATCGCATTCAGTTTTAAGGACATGGGCGAAGCATTGGGTTTCGTGTTCGGTAGAGACCGAGAGATTGCACACGGAAAGTATCTGAAACTGTCTCATATATACAGTGCCGTGGGAGATTACGGGATATTCTGCGGATTGGGAGGAACTATTATCGGTCTATGCCTGATGTTGCAAACGATGGATGATCCCTCAACCCTCGCACCCAGCATGGCTGTGGGGTCGGTTACGTTAATGTACGGAGTCATTATTAAACTTCTGGCTGTCCTGGCTCAACGAAAATTGGAGCTTTGCACTTTGACTGATGAAAGCCATGAGCTAAAGCCCAGAAAACAGCTCGGATCATTTATAATCGGTGGTATCCTGTTTGTCCTGATAGTTGTTATGGGCATTGCTAAAGGTGGCAGTATTGTTTCATTTATAGACCCCGCTTCTATTTTTATGATTCTCGGTGGCTCTCTTTCCTTCACCCTTCTTTTTGTTCCCGGCGCGGATATTATAGATGCGTTCAAAGCAGCTTTCTCATCGGATGAGTTGACCGGCGGCCAGACGAGAAAGGCGCTTGGAGTGTTCAACCGGTTTAACGATGCGGTTGTTTCTCTTGTGATTATTACTGTGGTGGCTATGTCGATCGCCTTGCTCGGAACGCTGAACGATCCTTCGACAATTGGTCCAAAGATGGCGGTGATCCTGATTTCGACCCTTTATGGGGTCATTTTCATATGCTTTATCCGGGGACTGTTCTGCATTGTGCAGCGACGGATCGCTGGTTTGGGTGAGCAGATCGATGAAAGGCCTGTATTTAATGCCAATGCGATAATTTTGTTAGGCTTGGCAGGACCCATCATATTTGTGGTCATCCTGGTCTTCTCGGTATAGTGATTTGATTTGCAAGGGATGGCAGGTGAACGTCTGTACTTCATTACGGAGGTTTCCATGCTACGTTTCAGCTCATTCTTATTGATTTCAGGCTTAATGCTGGTTCTGGCCTGTGCGTTGGTGAAACCGGGGGCACATCTTGCCGAGGTGGGAGAGGAGATTCGCACTCCGATGAACGACATGATAGCCGCCTATAACCGTCGAGACCTTGAGGCATTCATATCTTTCATGGCA
>JABHWQ010000503.1 GCA_018657655.1 Chloroflexota bacterium
CTACTGGCCACCGCTTGTATCATCGCTCCGGTTGCTACCACCGTTTTACCGCTGCCAACATCTCCGTGCAACAAGCGACTCATAGGCGTTTTTTTGTTTATATCAGATAGGGTTTCCTTAAGGACGCGTTTTTGTGCCGAGGTGAGTTCAAAGGGAAGTGATGTCAGGAAACTCCGGACGTATTCTTTATTTGCACCCAGTTTTAAACCACGCATCCCCCCTTGCCGCTCGCGTTTTTTGGAGACCACGCCGATTTGTATGAGGAATAGTTCATCGAAGGCTAGCCGCCGTCTGGCTGTATATTTGGCAGGTTGGTCAGTTGGATAGTGAGCCTGCTCTATCGCTTCGGCCAGTCCGATTAACTTGGCACTTTTCTTTACTTTTTCAGGTAGAAAATCCTTTAGAAGCGGAAGGCAAGAATCCAGAGCTTGTCTGACGAATTTGCGCACCTGGCGCGGGTACAAGCCTTCGGTGAGGGAGTAAACGGGAACGAGTTGCCGGGCTGTGCATGGTTCGTCCGAATCGAATACTTCGAAGGAACTTGGCTGGAAAACTCTGGTTCCTTTCCATATTCCTGCCTTACCGCTGAGAAGTAATCTGGTATTGGCACTAAACTTTTTCGCCAGAAACGGCTGGTTGAAAAAGGTTACTCGCATGGTTCCGCTGCTATCTCCAACGATGACCTCCGTGTTTTGTATTCCGCGCCGTGTCCTTTTGGCTGTGGCTTGCCATACGTTCACCATGATGGTTTGTTCTATACCCATCTGCAAATCAGCAATAGCAGTTGGGGAAGTGTAATCGATATGGCGTCGGGGGAAAAAGTAGAGGAGATCACTGACTGAGCGTACTCCCATCCTTTCGAACTTGGGAGCTGACTTTAAACTGATTCCTTTGATTGTGGTGATCGGTGAGTCCAGCGAAATTGCTGGTTTCGTGTCCGATCGTGCTTTGACCGATTTTACCGCGGGGGAGATGCTTTTTAGCGTGGCGCCAATCCAGTCTTTCCGTTCTTTTGGGTCCAGTGACCTGTAGTTTGGGTAAGGCAGGTGAATGTGATTGGGATGTATCTCCGAAAAACGTTCCAGAAATCTATCCAGACCGCTCGTTACAGCTGAGTCCGTGTAGTCCCTGGACTGCTCCAGGGCCAGAATTTTTTTCAGTTGATCTACGTTCAATAATATCCCACTACAATGGCTGGTTACCAATGGTTATTCGATAATCCCTATAGCTGAAGCACCCGGGCCCAAACATGTTTCAATCACAGACCCAATCCGGGATTGGCATATTCTGTCTTTATCGAAAATGAATGATACCCTTTGGGTGAACGTGGCGACTTCGTCAGGTGCCGTGCTATGCAAAAATACGCTTCCACTTTTGCCGATTGCATGGTCAACATATCCGGGACGGGGAAGATGTTGAGGGCATTTACAGTTGCAGAGCTACCGCTGATGAACTGGATGCCTGACCGGAACATCTCTCGTAAATACTTGCCGTTCCAGGAATCCAGTTGCATTGTTTCTGCCGATCCTGTGATTTGCTAAGCTGCTCTAATTATGGTATTCTGTTTAATGCATTTTACAGCAAAGTAAATTATCAAGTCAAAGGGTTTAATTATGAAGTGTGATGTTTGCGGCAAGACCAAACAGTTCGGGAATAACGTTAGTCATTCCATGCGCCATACCAAGAGGCAGTGGCGGCCTAACATACAGAAGACATCGGTAGCGGTAGATGGAAGGAAAAAACAGATTAACATCTGTACCAGATGCCTGCGTACCCAATCCAAGGCCTCCGCCTAAACAAAAGAAGCTATGCTGTTTCGAATCCGTTCAATCGCTTGTTGGACGGATTCTTTTTTGTTAAATACGGCGGAACCCGCTACTAGAACTCGCCCTCCCGCTTGAACAACTCTCAAGGCTGTATCGGCGTTGACTCCTCCGTCTACCTCTATCTCTGCATCAAGACCCTTATCGTCCAGCATTTGCCTTATGCGAGCAACCTTTTCCAGTCCCTGCGGAATGAAACTTTGCCCCCCGTACCCCGGATTAACTGTCATCACAACCACCATATCGATGACTGGGAGAATCTCACTGATCGCTTCTGCTGGAGTGGAAGGATTTAAAGCCACGCCAGCTTTCACGTTTAGCTCTCTTATCTGCGTCAGAACACGATGCAAATGAGTGCAAGCTTCAACATGGACGGTAATATAATCGGCGCCGGCTTGGGCGAAGTTTTCGATCTGCCTATCGGCGGATTCTATCATCAAGTGTACATCGAGAGGTAAAGCGGTATGCGGCCGGATCGCCTTCACCAGTTCATCACCGAAAGTTATAGGTGGCACAAATTGCCCATCCATGACATCGACATGAATATAGTCTGCACCGGATTGAGTGGCTTCCTTGACCTGTTCTCCAAAACGGGCGAAATCGGCCGACAGAATGGAGGGCGCTATTTTGATCTCATTCATTGACTTTCCTTCTGGCTTTCTTAAGGGCTCGTTCTACTTGTTTCGGTGAGGTTCCCCCGGGAACGTTACGGGCTGTAACGGAAGACTCCAGGGTAATTGAAAAAACATCTTCTTTAAACAAAGGTGAAAGATTCTGATAATCCGTTAATGGTAGTTCGTGCAGAGCTTTTCCTTTGCTGATGGCAAGAAGAACCAGTTGCCCCACAATACCATGCGCCTCCCTGAATGGGACTCGTTTTTTGGCAAGGTAGTCGGCCACGTCGGTTGCCAGAGTATAATTCTCACTGGCAGCTTGCTGCATCTTTTCGGTATTGAATGTGAGGGATTCCAGCATTCCCGCGAACACTTCAATTGTTGAATTCAAAGTTTCCACGGTATCGAAAAAACCTTCTTTGTCTTCTTGCAGGTCTCTGTTGTAAGCAAGAGGTAGTCCTTTCATCGTGACAAGTATCGAGATCAGGTTGCCGTATACGCGACCAGTTTTGCCTCTTGCCAGTTCGGCCACATCCGGGTTCTTTTTTTGTGGCATGATACTGGAACTGGTGGCGAAGGCGTCATCGATTTCAACAAATCCAAATTCGGCTGATGACCAGAGGATTATCTCTTCGGCCAGACGTGAAAAATGCATCATGGCGATACTGGCTGCCGCGTGATACTCTATAATGAAATCACGATCAGAAACAGCATCAATACTATTTGCGCTAGGTTCACAAAATCCCAATTCCCTGGCGACTCCACGACGATCTATGGGATAGGGTACTCCTGCCAGCGCTCCACTGCCGAGTGGCATGGAGTCCGTGCGTTTTATACAATCCTCAAACCGGCCCAGATCGCGCTGAGCCATCTCAAAATAGGCAAGGAGATGATGGGCAAGCAGAATAGGCTGGGCCCGCTGCAAATGCGTATAGCCGGGGACAATGGTTTCTTTATTCGCTTCCGCCAGATCAAGGATGATGTTCTGGAATTTTCTCAACAAAGCGATTGTCTCATACATGGCATCCATAGCATAAAGACGGATATCGGTAGCGACCTGATCATTCCTGGAGCGAGCCGTGTGCAACTTGCCTGCTACTTCCCCAATCTTTTCGAACAGACGGGTTTCGATGTTCATGTGGATATCTTCCAGGGAAGGATCGAAAGTGAATTCATCGCGTTCGATCTCTTCTTTGATGGAGGTTAATCCCGCTACGATCTTTTCCAAATCGTCCCAATCGATTATGCTCCGACTGGCCAGCATCTTCGCATGGGCGATAGAGCCTGTAATATCCTGCCGATAGAGGCGCTTATCGAAAGATATAGATTCAGTGTAGTTCTGAACTACTTTGGCAGTGTCTTTTTCAAAGCGTGAACGGAGCGGTTTCATGATCTCGTTTGGTATTATGGCACCAATTTATCATACGGGTCAAGCAAAGAGATTTCTTAAGGTAAATATGTTCTCAAAAGATCTAAACACTGAGTTGATCCGGTGTGTTGAAATAGCTCATCGTCTTTACCGACCTGGCGAACATCCCCGCATTCTTCCATGATTTCAATATGGGCCAGAAGCTCATTTTGAGCCATCAGACTGCCAACGCCGGCTAGCTGTGTGGGTGTGAAGTGCTTCACAACTATTTCATCCAGATGCTTGGGTTCGGAGCTAATGATCTCGAGGATGTCGAGGCAACGATCAATGTGGAATTGGATGATTTCGTTGGCTCGATCAGATGTTGAGTGGATTAAATTGAATTTACCGTTATAGAACAACCGATGAGCGGTGAAAGTCGCTTGAAAGCCCCTTGAACTAAGGTTCGCAACTTTATTGAGCGACTTGATATAGTTCATTAAACCGTACGTTGTATTTTCCTTCTGATACCTCTCCGGCAATATCCGGCGATTTGCCTCGAAAGACTGAGTTCTGGAAGGATGCGGAGTAATGCCCGGAAGTATGGTATCGCCAGTGAAAATAACCTCATTTTCGAGGATAATGCATATCGAATCGGGACTGTGGCCGGGTGTTGATGCGAAGCTAAGGTCTTTGATGGGTGATTCAAATTCATCATTGACAAGGAAATCAATGCTTAGCTGGCTCCTCTTTTTATGATACGAATTACAATTCTTCTGAACGAATTCTTCCGGCATGACACACGATCTGCATGATCCCGGCAGATCGGGCCGAAAAGCCCCATCCGTGATGTCCGGATAGTATGAAGTCATTCGTGGATAGACCTGGTGAGCCCAAAGCTCGGCATTCATCAATGGTAATATATCGGGAAGGTTACCATCGTGATCTTCATGACAGTGAGAGACGATGATGGCATAAATACTTGAAAAGCTTTGCCCGATTGTCTTCAGTTGGCTTTCCAGGACTTCGACATTGCCAAATCGACCGGTATCTATCAGAATTGTTTTTTCTCCCAATATCAGATAGCACCATGTTGGGCCCAAATCCCATTCCGCATCAGCATGGATATTGGGAATAGCCATGCCATAAACTTCGGTTCCTTTGCTCGTTTGATGCCGAACGACCATATCTTCGCCATTGTCTTTTCCGGCAACAATTATTTCAGGTTCTTTCATAAAACTTAAAGTCCCAGTGCCTGACACAAAAATTGAGTGATATCGATCACTTTGGTTTCGCTCTCAGCACTCTTTACTGCGCGATTAAGGTTCCAATCACAAAATGAGCAGGCGGTAACAATTGTGCTTGCTCCAACAGCTTCAGCATCCTTGATTCGATTGTTCCCGGTGAGCATCGAAAGCTCCGGTAGTTCCACTGGATATCTGCCACAGCATTGCGTATCTTTGCCGCTTCCTTCCGTTTCAACCAATTCAACGCCGGGGATGCTGGTAATCACTTTTCGGGGCTCTTTAATGACTTTCCCGCCAAGTCTGGTCAAATGGCAAGGGTCCTGATAAGTTACTTTTTGATTTATTGCTTTTTCTGGCTTTATTTTACCTTCGTCGATCATTTTTGCCAAGACCTCAGTGATGTGCACAACTTCGAAATCGAGTTCCCCGGCAATCTTCGGATAGTCGAATTTAAGAACGTTGTAGCAGCACCCGCATGAGGTAACAATCCGCTTTGCTCCGGCTTCTTTGAAGGCAGCTACGTTACTTTTCACCAACGATTCGAATGCATCCATTTGACCGGAACTGAGCAGCGGATTGCCGCAACATACCTCGTTTTCTCCAAGGATGGCAAATTCAGTCCTAGAATGGGCGAGCAGTTTGGCTGTGGCCTGAGCCAGTTGAGGTGATCGATAGGATGCAACACATCCGGCAAAATAGACTAAATCTGCCTTCTGTGGGACGTTCATCCCCTCAGTCCATTTGGCTCGTTCAACTTTGGGTCTACCGAATCGGTTGCCTTCTTTTTCTATTTGGGCAGCTGTTTTTACAAAAGGTTCGATAGGGCCTTTCCCCATTTTGAAGAGGTCGGTACGTAGATCTCGAAACATGGGCACATGTTCCTTATCAACTACGCAACCAACGGTGCTGCACGCTCCGCACAGAAGACAATCGTATACTACTTTCACGAAATCGTCGCTGGGCTCGTATTTGCCTTCAAGTATCCATTTGGCGGCTTGAATTCGGCCCAGTGCAGAATGAGTGAGCGTTCTAAATTTTTCGTATTCCGGGCAGAGTCTATCGGACGTTGGCCCTTTGGGAGGGTAAGGGTTCCACGGTCCGCGCTGGCAGACGCTGCATACCTGACAGTTCCAAATTGTTGGTTTGTGTTTTTCGATTAATTCATATGCCATTCTGAAGTCTCCTTACTTGTCCACCACAGGCGATTGGCCCCTGTGCATGACGTGATTCGGGTCGAGTGCAGTTTTGATCCTGCTCCAGAAGGCCAGATATTCCGGTACTATGTGGGGAGTGCAGTCAGGATTGGGCCCCGGATAATCGGGAACGGCTCCTGCTGCGGTCCATCCCTCACGCACTTCCTTTGTGGCTTGGGCTGCTACTTCGGGCCCATCATTCAACTCGTCGTAAACGTACACTGGGAACGCGTTAGCGTATGTCTGGCAGGTCCACCAGAGCATTCCGCGATTCATTCCGTATTTATCGCCGACGCTGTTGTATACGTTGAATACGTCAGCTGTGGTATCCATTGAATGGAAGCAGCCCACGCAGAAATAACGTTTGGGGGGCTTTGCCCGTAGTGAAGTTCCCCGTGCCCCTCCCCAGAGCATCTTTATGGTGTTAGAAGGCAACTCTTTCCCCAAATTAGCTTCGGCGATAATCTGCCTGGCTTTTGCGATTCTGAACTCGACTTCCTCTTTCCATCCTTCGGCAAACAGTTGAACGATCCATGGAGCTGGTGGAGGTAAACTGATCGTCTTGAACATTTCGTCATCGACACAGGTGATGCCATAGGCAATGTTAGCCCGCATAAGCTTCTTCATCCCCTCCTGCGCATCCTCAGCGGTATCAAATCCGAAAGAGATACAATCCAGTGCTTCTGGAATGGGATAGACCCTCATGGTGACTTCCGTCATCACACCCGAGACGCCGAGTGAATTCAAGTATAATCCGGTCAAATCAGGTCCAGTTCCCAAATACCGTGCAAACTGTTTGGCTCCTTTGAAGGAAGCTGATCCGGTTCGCACGATTTCACCAGTGGGAAGCACTACTTGAAGCCCAACGATAAAATCGCCCACACGTCCGTAGATCGCCCCCCCGGCCCCCATACCGTTAAAAGCAGTCCAACCCCCGATGGTCACGCCGCCACCGAATTCAGGTAGCCATGGTATCTTCCAGCCCCGCTGTTCGATGTATTTGATCAATCCGTAGACTGTAGTCCCGGCTTGCATGGTAATCGCTTGGGCATCCTCGTCGATCCCATAGATTGTGTTCATCCGATTAAGATCGAGCACGATGCCGCCATGCCGAGGTAGAGCCATACCGGTGGTCGTTGTCCCTCCAGCTCGGACTGTCACCGGTGTATCAACCTCGTTGGCCAGCTTCATCCCCTGCGATACCTCTTCGGTCGAACCCGGAATTACGATCACATCCGGCTGCAACGGACCCTCATAACTCCAGGCTCTGGAATAGGCGATGAGATCGTAGTCTTTATCAGCGACGTAGTCCGGACCGACTATATCTTTTAATTTATCAATAGTTGATTTGTCCAACGGATTGCTCCTTGATACTAAAGCGTTTGACCATTTCTTGAATTTGTGTCCCTGCTTATGTCGTGGAAATTTGTAGCGCGACCGCGCTACATTCCAATCATTACTCGTCCGGGTTTTCCGCTTTTCCGCTATATCGTTCATCCCTGGCTTTGAAACCATCTTTGGTTCCTTTATCACGTCGTTCTTTGAAGAAATTGTATTCGTCCGGTTCCCATCTGAGGTTAGTGAACATGGCGTGAGAGATATATACCAGGCCATTGGTCAGTCCCCAACCTTCGTAAATGAGCCGACGGGTTGCCTTCCCAATGGCGATGCCATCCCGAGGCAGGAGTGCCATCGATTCAGCGAGTTTCTGAACTTCATCGTCAAGTTGATCAGGCGGGACAGCTTTGTTAACCAACCCTATTCGTGCGGCCTCTTCTCCGCTTATTTTGGCGCCAGTCAACAACATACCCATTGCCCTTTTTATTCCAATGTTCATCATTAAAAGAGCAACTTGAGAACCGCTTCCGGCAAATCCCAGGCGCTGCTCTACCGTGGCGAACTTGGCATCAGTAGATGCAACAGCTAGATCGGATAGCAGTGGATAGTACACTCCGGATCCCAGGCAGTTTCCGTGACATTGACAGATGGTGATCTTGGGATGAAGAAGTATATTTTGTTGTGTATCGTGGAAAAAACCTTTATCTACAGAGTAACGAATGCGCTGGCTGGCACGGCGTTTGTCATCTTTTCCCGTACCCATCCCGTAGATGTAGCCCACTTCATTCAAATCGTGGCCGGCTTGGAAATCCTTTCCTGCACCCTTGATAATCACTACTTTAATATCATCATCGAACTCAGCATCGTTGAGGGCATGGTGGAATTGATCGGTTATACCTCCCTGGCCTGGCCAGTCGGTTACATTACGGTGGTCGGGATCATTCAATGTAATCTTGGCGATATTACCTTCTTTTTCATAAATGATTTTAGTGTATTCGATTGGTTTGTACTCTAGGTGTGGGTGTAGAACTGTCATTTCAGCCTCCTACTGTTGTTGCATTCGTTTTTATTATAACCGTTCCGATAGGGTAGATCAAAAATAGACTGTGCAAAATTATACGCATTTTATATCCTATTTGACCTCAACACGTAACCTTGACGAGCCCCAACTTTCCTGTTAAAATCGTTGATGCAACAGGTTGCAATAACATTTGGTTGCATAAAGTCGACTTTCCCATCTGAAAGGAATATTGTAATGAAGAAATGGGCTGCACTGGTCGTAGCTCTAGCGCTTACGGCTGGCTTCTTAATTGTGGGTTGTTCCGATAATGGTGATGATGATAATACAAAGGTGGGAACCCTTGAGTTCAAAGCCAACGGCGAGGATTTTGTAAGGCATGGTTTTGTCTCCAAAGATGGTTGGAGCATCACTTTTGATCATGTCTATATAACACTTTCAAATATCACTGCTTATCAGACGGACCCGCCATATGATGCTCATCAAGGCGGACAGATAGATGGGAAGGCCGAGGTGAAGCTTGATGGAATTCATACCGTTGATTTGGCTGAGGGTGATGAAACTGCCGCACCGATATTCGTGGGTGATGTCCGTGATGCGGCTACAGGTCACTATAACTCCATTTCCTGGAAGATGGATAAGGCTACATCAGGTCCTTCAGCCGGATATTCTCTGGTGATGATGGGCATGGCTGAAAAGGATAGCCAGGTGGAGGATTTTACCATAAAGCTTGATGCGGTATGCGGGTACAGTTGCGGTGAATACATCGGTGATGAACGCAAAGGCATTCTTTCCGAAGGCAGCACCGCAGACCTGGAAATGACCTTCCATTTCGATCATCTCTTTGGCGATGCGGGGATCCCGGCAGATGATGAACTCAATCTGGGGGCGCTTGGATTCGAGGCGCTTTTAGCGATGCCGGAAGGCGGAGACCCGGATATGGATATGGCGGAACTCCATCTGGGACATGTCGGTGAGGGGCATTGCGAGTGTGACTAAACATGATTTAGAGACGTCCCGCCGGGGCGTCTCTACCTGGGGACATCATGAATATAGAATCTAAATCGATCATATGCATGCTATGCCTATTTGCGGTGCTGCTATCGCCAGCAATGGTTTATGCACATGGCGCCGAGATCGAATACACTGTTGCTTCCAGTATAGAGATAGTTGCCAAATACGATAGCGGCGAGC
>JABHWQ010000245.1 GCA_018657655.1 Chloroflexota bacterium
CATGACCATCTGTCAGATGATGACCGGCAGTGGAGGGTGGCCTCTTTCCGTAGTGATGACACCGGAAAAAAAACCCTTTTTTGCAGCCACATATATCCCCAAAGAAACCAGGTTTGGTCGCATCGGTATGTTGGAACTGATTCCCCGCATCAAAGACGTGTGGGAAAGCAGAATCGATGAAGTGCTGGCATCAGCTAACCAAATTACCACTTCGCTTCAAGGAATCGCTTCAAACGCACCGGGTCAGGATTTGGATTCATCGTTGCTGGACCAAACTTACGAATTGCTCGCTTCGAGGTTCGACGAAAAATACGGTGGTTTTGGCAGCGCCCCCAAATTCCCTACTCCACACAATCTCCTGTTCCTGCTCCGATACTGGAAACGGACCCAGAAATCTCAAGCCCTCGATATGGTAGAGCGAACACTTCAACAGATGAGACTTGGCGGGATTTACGATCACGTCGGTTTTGGCTTTCATCGTTATTCCACCGATCAAGAGTGGTTGGTTCCGCATTTCGAAAAGATGCTTTACGATCAAGCAATGCTGGCGATAGCCTATACCGAGGTCCACCAAGCCACCGGAAAAGAAGAATACGCCGCTACAACACGGGAGATATTTTCCTATATTCTACGTGACATGACAGCGCCTGACGGAGGCTTTTATTCGGCAGAAGACGCCGATAGCGAAGGTGAAGAAGGCAAATTCTACGTGTGGAGTGAGTTCGAGATTCGTCAGGTTCTGGAGGAGAAAGCGGCCGATTTACTAGTCAGAGCTTTCAATGTCCAAAAAAGTGGTAACTATTTGGAAGAAGCAACTCAGCGAAAAACGGGGGATAATATCCTCCATCGAGAGACGGATTTTTCCAAGCTCGCGCACGGTTTGGGAATAGCTGAAAAAGATTTCCGTTCTCGATTGGAATCAGCGAGACAGAAGCTATTTCACCACCGGGAAAAGCGAGTACATCCACACAAAGATGACAAGATACTGACAGATTGGAACGGGTTGATGATTGCTGCTCTGGCCAAAGCATCCCGAGCTTTGGATGAACCTGGTTATGCCAAAGCAGCACAACGTGCAGCTGATTTTATGATGACCACTATGCGTACGCCCGAAGGTCGGTTATTACATCGGTATCGCGATGGTGAAGCCGCTTTGACAGCTTTCGCAGAAGATTACGCTTTTGCAATATGGGGAATGCTGGAACTCTATGAAGCCACCTTTGAGGCAAAGCATCTTCAAACGGCATTGGACTTAAACCGGGATTTGCTCCAGCATTTCTGGGATACCGAAAACGGCGGATTATATTCCACACCTGACGATGGTGAAGAGCTATTGGTTCGTCGGAAGGAAGTATATGATGGTGCCATACCATCAGCCAATTCGGTAACCATGCTGAACCTGCTTCGCCTAAGCCGAATTACCGCCGATCCAGAACTCGAAAAAAGGGCGGCTGAAACCGGTAAGGCCTTTTCTGCAGACGTCAATAGTGCACCGGTAGCCTATACACAACTGATGTGTGCCCTGGATTTCGCCATTGGCCCTTCCCATGAAGTAGTTATTGCTGGCGACTTACGGGCTCAAGATACACAAGCCATGATAAAGGCAGCAACCGCCACTTTTGTACCCAATAAGGTTTTGATTCTCAATCCAACGGATCAAGAATCTCCTCCCATTCATACGCTGGCTGAGTTTATCAAGGACCAATCAAGTATCGATGGAATGGCCACAGCATATGTGTGCTTGAACTACAACTGCCAGATGCCAACGACCGAACCTGGCAGAATGCTGGATTTGCTCAATCCTAAAACCTAAGGAGGGCATCATGGGATCGAATCAAGAAAACCCGAAACCTCAGGTTTTCCCTTCCCCTAACGGTCCGTATTTTCTGTTCGATGATTTCACCCTTCGACCGGTGGGAAACCTGCAAAACTCCAAAGGAGCCGGGTATTCCACAGTCCGAACCATCGCGCTATGTCGTTGTGGCGGATCGAAAAACAAACCTTTTTGTGATGGGACTCACATGACCAACAACTTCTCCGGTGAAAAAGAACCTGATCGCCAATCCGACAGACGAGATAATTACGTTGGTAAGAAGATCACCATCCACGATAACCGGGGGATATGTGCCCATTCCGGTTTGTGTACTGACAGTCTTCCTGCTGTATTTAGACTGAAAACTGATCCCTGGATCGATCCGGATGCTGCTGATGTTGAAGCTATTATCGAGACTATCAAGAAGTGTCCCTCCGGCGCATTGAGTTATTCGATTGAAAATGTGGAGTATCGTGATCAAGAGAGAGAGCCGATGGTAACCGTTACCAAGGACGGGCCGCATGCAATCACCGGTGGGGTAGAATTGATGGGACAAACATGGGGTGAAGGATCATCCAAAGAGCACTACACCCTCTGCAGGTGTGGCGAATCAAAGAACAAACCGTTTTGCAGTGGACAGCACTGGAAGATCAAGTTCGTTGATGATAAAAACTAGACAAGCCATCGAGCAGCTTCAATTTCTGTTGAAGGAGTGATATTATGTCAATAGAATGCACTCGTCTTGATCAGATCAGAGGAGTTACCCCTAGTGCAGATGGCTGCGAGAACTGTTTGAAAATGGGTAGTGACTGGGTTCATTTGCGCACCTGCCTGGTATGCGGTCACGTAGGATGCTGCGATTCATCAAAACATAAACACGCCACTAAGCACTTCCAGGAAACAGGTCATGCAATCATGCAATCCTTCGAAAAAGGGGAGGATTGGCGTTATTGTTATATCGATGAAGCAATTGTCTAAATATACTCTCATGACGTGAAAAATATGTGATATTCAATACGGGAGGATATCAAACGCTATGAGTATTAATATTCGAATCTTTTCAGACTATATTTGACCGTTCTGTTACATCGGCAAGGGCCTTGTCGAAAAGCTATCCAATGAATTCGATATTCGGGCCGAATGGATAAGTTACGAAATCCATCCCGAAACCCCTCCACTGGGTGTTCCTATTAACAGGCGGTTTTCCATTATTGAAATCGACCGTATGATTCAGAACCTCCGGAGGATGGCCGCTCCGTTAGGCATTACGTTTGCTGAGATTAGTCTTCTGGCAAATTCCAGACTATCGCTTGCAGTCAGTGAATTTGCGCGCGATCAGGGGAAATTCGATCAGTTTCATGAACAGGTTTTTCATGCCTATTTTACTCTCGGATTGAACATAGGAGAGCTCGATATCATCCAGTCACTAGCGGAAAAGGCCACCCTTGATACTAACGCTCTGGAACAAGCGCTAAGAGAGGGAAGATATCTGCCTCGTTTGCAGGGAGCTCAGTTGGAAGCATCAAGATTGGGGATAAAGGCGGCGCCAACTTTTATTGTTGAGGACAAGGAGTATATCATCGGGGTGCAACCTATTGAAGTGTTTCAACACGTGCTAAAACAGTATTAATCCTGTTTTTCATTATCACAAATTACTCAGGAGGTAACTATGAGCGAACAAAAACAGGTCAAAATTTACTCTCTTTCCACCTGACCGACCTGCAAAAAAGCCAAGAGGTTCTTGGAGAAAAATAGTATCCCATACGAGAATTTGGATGTA
>JABHWQ010000154.1 GCA_018657655.1 Chloroflexota bacterium
AGATCAATGTCAATCGGTTCCGTTTCGTAAAAAGTCAGTTTGACTTCCATATTTTCGATCAAATAGGGAGCTACTTCTTCAAGAATTTCCTTGCGGATAGGTGTCTGCTCGTAGGTTTCCAGATCCATGAAATAATAAAATTGGTCATCTCCGTAAAGGTACTGCACCGCATGATGGTCAAGGCGGATATTTTGAACGCGATCACCGGAGATAAAGCTCATATCAAGAACGTTTCCGTTTCTCAAGTCGCGGGCTTTAATGCGAATAGTTGCTTTGCCGCGCCCCGGTTTGTGATGAGTGTATTCAAGCACTTTAAAGAGCTTGTTATCCCGTTCGAAAGTGACGCCTTTGCGGAGCTCATTTACATCGATCATATTTCTGCCTCGTCTGAAGTATGGGTATCTTTTGAAGACATCAACTGTCTAAAACGCCGTAGGATTATAGTCCAGTGCTTATAGCGTGGCAAGAGGGTTGAGCTTGTGGTACACTTTCACAAACAGGAATTATTCTTTTTCGGAGGAATTCATGGCAGAACGGGGACGCCATATCGTTTACGTAGAAGACGATGAAGAGATGATCGAACTGGTCACGTTGATCCTTGAACGCAAGGATTTTCGTGTTAGCGGCGCGTCAGGTGGCAAGCAGGGCTGGGATATCATCCGGTCAGAAATTCCGGATTTGGTTTTGTTGGATTTGATGATGCCGGATATTGATGGTTGGGAAGTCTACCAAAATATACGTGATACAGAGAGCACCAAAGATATTCCAGTGATTATCATCACGGCGAAAGCACAGAGTGTAGACCGGGTGCTTGGATTACATATTGCCAAAGTCGATGATTATATTACCAAACCTTTCAAGCCTGAAGAGTTGGTAGAGAGCATCGAGAAACTTCTCGCAAGAATTGAAGCGCAATAAACTTCGAAACTATATTTGAATTCTCCCAGGGACGACCTCGGGCGCAAAGACTGGCAGCAGTACCGCGCACATGTCGTCCCCTATTTTTGGAAAAATATTTGTGAGTAACGTAGAGATCATCAATACCAGCCGAAAATTGCCTGGCCCTCTGCGGGCCAGGTTTTGTGATCGTTTTGCCTGCCAATTACGCGGGCTGACGTTTCGGCGTTCCCTGGCTGCAGATGAGGGATTGCTGCTTGTCCAGGCTCGGGAAAGCCGTCTGGATGCCGCCATCCATATGCTTTTTATGTATCTGGATATTACTGTTGTTTGGCTGGACGCCTCGAAACAGGTTGTGGATGTCCAATTGGCCCGCCGCTGGCGACCCTATTACGCTCCCCAAGCCCCCGCTCAATATATTTTGGAGACGGGCACAAGCTGGTACGACAATTTCAATGTTGGAGATCAAATTGAATTCAAAGAGCAGCCTGTGGACTAATCTTTTCCTGGTTGTACTGTTTTTCTCTGTGGTCGGTGTGGTACAGGCACAAGATGAACAGCCCGAGGGCCCGGTTTATATCGTCCAATCGGGAGATTCACTTTGGGTCATCGCACAGCGTTTTGGCGTCTCGATGGATGATCTTGCCAGCCAGAATGGCTTGACCGATCCGGGCCAGTTATCGATCGGCGCCCGGTTGGTGATTCCTGGATTGGAAGGATTGAGCGGGATTTTGGTAACGGAAACCGTGTTATGGGGAGAAACGCTAGAGAGCCTCAGCCGTCAATATCAGGTATCAAAAGAATTGTTGGTGCGCTTGAATCATTTCACCAGCCCGTTTGAAGTGTATGCTGGCTCGAGCCTGGTGGTGCCTCAATCTGAGGATGAAGAGCCGCCGAGCTCGGGGAGGCGTGCCACGTTGAAGGTGGATCAGTCTCCCATGGAATTGGCCATCAGCCAGGGAGTCAGCCCCTGGACTCTGCTAAAGGCCAATCAACTGCCGGGTAGTTGGAACGTGCTTCCCGGGGAGACGCTCTACCTCCCTGAGGGTGAGAGCGGAGCCATCGGTATTATGCCGGAAGCGATCACTTCATTAGAAGTCAATGCCTTACCTTTGACCCAGGGGCGCACCATGGTTTTGAATATCACTGCTTCGGAGGTCACTTCCCTCTCTGGGCAATTCCATGATCAGGAACTGAATTTCTTCCCAATGGCGGATGGCCGATATGCAGCCTTGCAGGGGGTTCATGTGCTTTTAGAGCCTGGCCTCTACCCTCTGAGCATCCGGGGCAGCCTGCCCGATGGCGCACCCTTTGGATTGACGCAATATGTCTACGTGCAGGATGGCGATTACCCCTTTGATCCCCCGCTGAGGGTGGATTCAGAAACCACGGATATCGAAAATAACGAAACCGAGAACGCCCTCTGGGCTGAGATTGTGGCTTCGGTCACGCCTGAAAAATTTTGGCAGGGCCCTTTCGAGAGTCCCGTGGCGGCGGTATTCAGCGATTGTTTCCCTTCCCGGTTCGGCAACCGCCGCTCCTATAATGAAAGTGGATATAATTTCTTCCACTCCGGCCTGGATTTCTGCGGCAGTGTCGGCAATGATATTTATGCCCCTGCGCCGGGCAGGGTGGTTTTTGTAGGTCCGCTGACGATTCGCGGCAATGCCACTGTGATCGACCATGGCTGGGGCGTATATTCTGCCTATGGTCATCAGTCTGCATTTTTAGTCAATCAGGGCGATTGGGTAGAAACCGGCCAGTTGATTGGGAAGGTCGGTGAGACGGGGCGCGTCAGCGGCCCGCATTTGCACTGGGAAATCATCGTGGGCGGAATACAGGTG
>JABHWQ010000278.1 GCA_018657655.1 Chloroflexota bacterium
CGTTCTTCCTCAATATCCCTGTAATCAGTAACGTCAATGGCATAGTGCAGAAATGTATTATCATCCAGCCGTATCCAATATGTGTCATATATTCTTCCCAACACTTCTACATCGGTATCATTGGCGAAACTATGTTCTTCTTCCCAGATATGATCTGCCCTGCAAAAAACACACTGAGCATTCTTTGGGGGTGCGCCATCATGGGCAGCAATATATTCTTTTGTTTCTTCCGATATGGATATACTATTTCCAAAACTCTGCCAGCAATATTCCCCTACTTTTGTCCCCACATGAATTGCGATTCTGTTTGCGGCAATAACTTTCCTGTCTTTTGTTATCAGCATGGCCGGATGAGGCAAACTGTCTAATAAGAGTTTGTTTAGATGCTGTCTTTCCCGCAACGCATCTTCGGCCTGCTTGCTCTCGGTGATGTCGTAGAAGATTTCAAACTTTGAGATGCTTCCGTCGATGTTCTTGTAAGGCATATCGAACAGATCATAGTGCCGGTCGGTTTTGGGCGAATACCACTCCCACCGTACTGACTTGCCGGCAAAAACCTCATCGTTTTTGCACCAGGGGCAGACTTCGCTCCGCTCATGAAAATACTGATAGCATTTGCGGTCGCCGATCGAGCCGAACTGCCTCTCGATCACCGGATTGATGTACTCGATATTACACTGCTTATCGACTATATAGACACCATCCGGTATTGTATCCAGGATGCCCGCCAGACGGTCATGTTCTAATTGCAATTCCTCTTCCGCCTTCTTGAGAACGGTGATATCAATAGCTGTTGCAGATAAAAACTGAGGAATCCCTTCATTGTTTTTTATTATTGAGGCATTCATAAGAGCAGGAAAAACTGATCCATCTTTTCTAACATGCCCAACTTCCTCAAGAGAATAATTTCCTTCGCTTCTGAGTTTTTCGTTAAGTTCATTCACATGTGGCATTTGTTCTTCATTGTGAAAAATCGACAGGTGTGTTCCTTTCAATCCTTCGGGAGAAAACCCATGCATTTCTGCAAAGCTTGAATTGACATAGATAATATTACCTTCAAGATCAGCTATTGCAGTACCATAATTAGCATGGTCAGAAATCGTTTTAAACTTTAGTGTCTCCTCCTCAGCCTTCTTGCGCTCGCTGATGTCGATACCCATGGACAATATCTCTTCCACTTCTCCCCTGCTGTTCCTCAAAACCTGATTGCGCCAGTTGATCCATAACCGGGTACCATCTTTGCGCATAGTTTCGTTTTCATTGTTGGAGAAACCATCTTTACCATTGCAGATATCCTCGATCATGATCTGCAGATCTCGACCCGTGGATTCGGTTTTGGGTACTATCGTGCCGACCGCGTGCCTACCCAGAAGTTCATCTTCAGTATAACCGAAGAAGTTCAGGCCGTATTCGTTCATGAACCTGATCTTACCGTCTGGATACCATTTCATGATTACACTGTTGGCACCCTCAACCAGTTCCTTGTACTTCTGTTCGCTCCTTTTTAGCTGGATCGACGCAACCACACTTTCTTCCTGTGCGAAAAAGAACCGGCTAAGCGCCACTGTGGCTACAGGATAAATTATGATAACCGGTACGGCTACTTTGATCAGCCTCCGTCACCAATCCACCGGGTAGCAAATACATCATCATCAGCATTATTGCATGGACCAACATCCCGAACATATACAAACCATAGTAGCTTTTTACCCAAGAGCACTTTTTATTGAGGCTAAAAAATACTAAGCCAATAATCGCGGACTCGGCGATGACTCCCACACCCATTACAACACCCGATCCACCTAACATTATTCGATAGGTGGCTGCTGTTGTCACCGTGATCAAAGCCGTTATCGGTCCACCAAGAAAACTGGCTATGCTGATGATTATTGAACGTCCGTCAAATATCAGTCCTGGGGCCAGCACTACGGCGTTTATCATACCCACTACGGCAACGATACTGAAAAGGATTCCCGCAGCGATGCTGAAGGAAAGGGTTCCTTTGCGCCAGTGGCGTACTATCAAACCATACGAGATACCAAGAACGATCAGTAACGTAATATTATTCATCAGCGGTATAAACGTCACAACTATCTCCAAGAGTATATGTGGTTAGATCGGACATCCTTACGATATTTCTGTAAGATAATTACCGATATTCAATCGACATTTCTCATATTGTAATTTGGAACCGTGAACTCGAAAACACTCTGCCTCGCTTCATCCTTGGTGCGGTAGGCTTTCGAGTATACCCGTTCCTTTGACCTGCCCCCGGTTATTGTACCACTTTCAGAGTTAGTCAGCCAGCCCTCGTTGTTGTGAGGTGGAGCGAAGCGGAACCGAACAACAACGGTCGGCCTGTCCCATCCCTGGGCATGACAGCCTCGGGAGCAGGAGGCAG
>JABHWQ010000417.1 GCA_018657655.1 Chloroflexota bacterium
CGGAGAGTACCAGAATAGGAACATCGGCGGTGTTGGGTTCTTCTCGGAGTTGATGGCAAACCTCAAATCCGTCCACTCCAGGCAACATGAGGTCCAGGATAATCATATCCAGTTCTTCGCTTCTAGCGATCTTTAGCGCTTTTAATCCGTTGTTTGTGGTGATGACCTGATAGCCTTTACCTTGCAAAATATGCTCAATTAGTCTTGCCATGCTTGGATCATCATCAACAACTAGGACTTTTTCATTCATCAGGTTGTCCTCCTCAATCCACTGCTCTCCAAATTACAACTAGTTCGTATGGCTAAAACCACACTTCATTCCTTCATAACACTGTCATGATTTTGACGCCAGCAAGTCTTGTACCTGTTTATGCAATACCGGCGGCTTCACTGGTTTGGTCAGGTAAACATTCTCGCCTGCTTTCAGTGCTTCCTCGTTGTCTTTATCTTCATCTTTGCCTGAAAAAAGCAGTAATAGGTACGTCGGCAATATTGGGCTCCTCGCGCAATCGGTGGCAAACCTCAAAACCGTCTACACCAGGCAACATTAGGTCCAAAACGATGAGGTCCAGATTTCATCTACTTGCCCTTTTCAGTGCCTGGACTCCGTTAGTTGCGGTGATCACCTCGTAACCTTCACGTTTCAGAAAACGCTCCATAAGCCTGACTATGCCTGGGTCATCATCAACAACTAAGACCTTTTCGCTCATAAGGTTGCTCTCCTTTCATCCAACAAAAAAGGGAACACCGAAAAAGGCGTTCCCTTTACCCAATGTCTAAAGGGACAAATTGACGCAAAACAGACTCGTTGGCAGCCCGGCTATCGCGGCTTCCGTTGCCTTCGACCCGTGGCTTTGCGTCCCGGAGTTTCTCCCGGTTTGCCTTTCTCGGAGTAGCGGAGTCGCTGAATTGTATCTTGTCTTGCGCTCCGGTTTATTGCAAATGTACATAACCGAGGCCATATTTGCCCCACAGTTAATCATAGATTACCAATATCACGATTAAGCGAGAACAGGGCTATCCCTCATTCTGATGGGGACCAGCCCTCAAATAACTGAGAATGGTCACATTGATTGAGAGTCAAACTGTGCACCTCTACCTTCGTTGACATACCCTCTGAGTTCGCCTAAAATCAAGCGTGAGGATGTGCACTGAGAAATGAAAAGTAGTGATATAAGAAGCGCCTATTTGGACTTTTATAAGGAGAAGGGCCATACTGTTGTGCCGAGTTCGTCTCTGGTACCGCATGGCGACCCAACTCTGCTTTTGACTAGCGCCGGGATGGTGCAAATGAAGCCCTATTTTATAGGCGAAGCCACACCACCCAGTCCCCGGCTTGTTTCTTGCCAGAAATGTTTCCGAACTACCGATATCGATGTGGTCGGCGACGCTGGCCATCTTACTTATTTTGAGATGCTGGGGAATTTCAGTATAGGGGATTACTTCAAGAAAGAGGCCATAGCCTGGAGCTGGGAATTCGTCATTGAACGATTGAAATTGCCCCAAGAGAATCTCTGGATAACCGTTTTTCTGGATGATGACGAAGCGGAAAACTATTGGCTGGATTTGGGTGTGGCTAAAGACCGAATTTTGCGCTGTGACGAAAAAGACAACTTCTGGGGGCCTGCGGGTGAATCCGGGCCTTGTGGTCCGTGCAGTGAAATACACTATGATTTTGGTGAGGGTACCGGTTGTGGCAGCTCGGATTGTGGGCCATCATGCGATTGTGATCGCTTCTCTGAGATATGGAATCTGGTGTTTACTGAATTGGATCAGGATGCCGAAGGAAACCGTACACCGTTAAAGCAGAAGAACATTGACACTGGTATGGGGCTCGAACGCACCGCTGCCTTGATGCAGGGCAAGCGCAATGTCTATGAAACCGACCTGTTTACTCCCATGATGGATCGTATAGCTGATTTGACGGGGCGCAGGTATGGTGAAACCGATACTGTTACAAAAGCTATGCGAGTTGTGGCGGAGCATGGTCGAGCTATTACCTTCCTGATTGCCGATGGTGTGATCCCATCGAACGATGGGCGAGGATATGTGCTGCGGAGAATATTGCGGCGGGCTGCACTTTTTGGACGGAAGCTGGGATTGACGGAAGCGTTTCTAACTAAAATTGCGGAAATAGTCGTTGAGCAGATGGGGGACATCTATCCTGAGCTTACCAGTCAAAGAGATTATATACTCAAAGTGATTGACATTGAAGAAGAGAAGTTCGATCGGACAATAACGGATGGATTAGAGCGTTTGGAGGGTATGATTGAAATCAGGTCAATTATACCCAAAGAGTATGTGGCGGATACTGATACAATACGAAACAGAATACTTGAGTTGACCCAATGGGCTGATAACACTTTTTATGACTACGGGCCGAAACTAGAGGAAATGTCGGCATTGAAGCGAGAAGCATGGATTTTTGCTCATGGAATTCTCAATGATGCCTTGAGTAGTGCTCGCCAGATTCAAACTAGTGGTGATGGAAACGAGGCGGAGACTGTAGTCGAGAAGGAGCTTTCGATAATTGCCAAGATGCCGACTCATCTGTCAGGATTTGAGGTGTTCAGACTTTGGGATACCTTTGGTTTTCCCAAAGAAATCACCTCCGAAATTGCAGCAGAGAACGGACTTTCGATAGATTTGGAAGGTTTTGAAGAGGAAATGGAAGCCCAGAGGGAGAGGGCGAGAGGGGCTAAGAAATTTGGATTGGCCGATAAATCCGATCAAGCGTATTACGAAAGTCTGGATGTTCCGCCTACAGAGTTCGTTGGCTACG
>JABHWQ010000529.1 GCA_018657655.1 Chloroflexota bacterium
AACTCTTTATATTTCCGCATCTTGGACAACTTCTTTTGTATGCCATACCACCATTCTCTCATATTTCGGTGGCTTTTTTAAGATATTACCCTAATATTTTTTGGTGGGTAAAAGAATAACTTTAAAGTGAGCTCACACTCCAGTTTTATTCGCTTCTCAAATCAAGTGGTGTTGGAGCACGTCAAACAATTATATTAGGAAACTTGAATCTGGTTGAAACCCTAGACGTCCTACCTTACTAAAAGGACGTCGCAAAAGCCATTTCAATAGCATCTGGCGGTTGCACTTCAACGAATTGATACTTAGTTGAGGCCCTTCTCTTCTGCTAACCACTTCTATCATATAAGGTGTTAGGTGATTGCGGAGAGGTTGATTCATAGTGCTGGACGGACATTGCACGTTTTGTTAAATTAATTCATACTCTGAAGTATTCATCATAGTATTGGTGCCTGACGATACAGTGTAGTCCATTTAGAGAGGAATGGTGTCTACAATCAGTCAGAAACTGAGGAAGTATTTCAGCGGCAAACTGGTACTGGTCCAGTCCTCTGCCGGGGTAGGGGCGTTTGCGCTAAGGTCTGTGGCGGCATATGCTACTGCAGATCACGGGGCTGTGGTTATTGTGGCGACAAGCCTGGTTGGCAGCTTCCTTGGGTATGTGAGTATCTATTCTATTGGCTATTGGGTTACTTTCAAGCGCGATTACGCTACTTCAGGCCGGCGTATGGGGTGGGACGTGATCCGCCTCCAGCTTGTGGAGCAGTCGCCCAATATCCCCACCTTGATTCCAGCAGCATTGACGCAAATTGCTCTAATTGAAGCTGGGGATGTAGATCCGGTGGTTTCTGTCAATGTAGGCAGCTGGTTTGGCCCACATAAGATTGTCAATTTCATTGCTATGGTTGGCAGCAATTCCCTCAAGAAGGGGTGGGTGGATGGCACATGGGCGCCCGGGGAGACCTTGCGCAAGTTAGGTGGCCGAATAGCCGGTCCGTTCAGAAGTGCCAGGTTGCCGGGAAGAAGGTGAGATGGCAGTAGATAAGCTTCACCTGAACAAGATTAGAGGCCTTTCATGAACTTGTTCAGGATAACCGGGCTGCCATTACGAACCTATTCGTTATCTTCCAGCAGATTAGTGTCATCGCATGAAGCGCACTGGTGCACTGAGCACTATCTGAATCTCCATTTCATGTTAAAATAGACTCATGAAAGTGGGTGCTTTCGAACTCAATGAACCCGTTCCTAAGCTGAATAAGCCTCATGCCTTGGCCACTATCCGGCCTTTGATCGATGTGGGCAATGTTGGAACCTTGACGTTGTCAAGGCTGGAATCTTATCTGGACAGCCATGACTTGGGGATGCTACAGAGACCAGGGGGCTTCTTCGATTTCACTCGCTATCGGCCTCAGATTTTCCTCAAAGAAGATCATAGCGAACTCCACGTACCGAATGCCACCGTCAGCTACGGGGAGAGGGAAGAGGATCATGATTTCCTTTTCCTCAATCTCCTCGAGCCCCATACATTGGCGGAGGAATATATCGAGTCAATACTGAAGCTCCTCACTGCCTTTGATGTCAAGAGATACTGCCTTATCGGCGCAATGCACGATATGGTCCCGCACACCAGACCACTGATAGTAAGCGGGAGGGCGAGCAATCTCCGCCTGCAGAGTGAGATGGAGGCCGTGGGAGTGATGTCAAGTGACTACCAGGGGCCTACGACGATCCTGCACAAGTTGTCCCAGCAGGCCGTCGACATGGGTGTAGAAACCTTGAGCCTTATAGTACATCTGCCTCAATACCTGATCATGGAAGAGGACTTCAGGGGAGTGGTGCGCCTGATGGAGATACTTGGCACTCTGTACGAATTTCCTCTCTCAGAAGCCGACGCAGACAAGGCGAAGGACCAGACGGATCAGGTTAATAAGATGGCTGAGCGGTTGATACAGATGGAGCCAAGATACCGGCACATACGTAGCCAGTTAGAAGCCCACTACGATGCCCGAGTCAGCCAGCGGGGAGGAGAGCCAAAGCTATCACCGGAGGTCGAGAAATTCCTTCAGGACTTGGGTAGACGCTTTGACCAGAACTAGGCCAAAGAGAGTACTCCTTATTGCCACCACATCTACATGACCCCCAATAAACTGGTCCAGGTGAGATGTTAGACTTGGACTGATTCTGAGCCACGTCCAGACGACAAAAAACCAAGCCTTTTGGAGCGTTTCATACGTTCAGGGAGTGCTCCGAAAGGACTTCTTTCTGACACCTCGAAATGACTCCAACCACTCTCGCAAGTAAATGAGTTTCCAGTACATTTGATTTCTTTAGAAAATCTTGATTTTATTACTATTGTAAAAAGCATGGACCAATGATAAACTTAGCTGCCTAGAATATTTGATCGAGTAAAGGAAAGGGCAAAACAGGGGGAAACCTTGGGATGCAAAGCTACGGGTCTTATACCATGGAGGTAATGGTCGCCGGGCTGCCAATTATAACTACGATCTGATAAGGCCTTTGGGCTGTGTTGCTTGAAGGCGTTTTTTTGTGTAAATCTAGATTAGCGTTCCGTCAGTTGGCCATGAAGTCTTGGCGACGGGGTATCGGACATCGCACTAGGTATTCTCATACAACTTTGGACAGCTTTGCCCATGAGGTCCCGAGTTGTGGAAGGTGAATGGAAATGGCATCCATTTATTTTGTCGGAACATATAGCCCCATAATGTGCGGGATCGCCGATTACACAAGCTATTTGACCCGTAAGAGTCCCTCCAGGAGGTGGGGAGTACTGTCTTTCGATCTGGAGAAGTACGGGGCACCGCTGTCCGGCAACGATGGTGCCCACACAAATCAGGTTTGGTATGGCATACCGGGCCGACATGATTTCTCTGCTACAGTCATCAGAGACGGACTCAAACGACTCGGCATGGAAGACGGAAATACACTCTTGTGGTTTCAGCACGAAAACGGTATCTGGCCAGACAGTCAGAAGTTCGTTGCAATGCTCGAAAACCTGGACATACCGAAGGTTGTGACGTTTCACACCCTGCACTTCCAGAGCCCCGATACCCCCAGTGGTTTGGGCAGAAACCAGCGTGACTTGCTCCAATCCCTCCTGCCTCATGTCGATGCCATCACGGTGTTTAGTGATGGAGTCTACTATGCGGTTGCTACAGCTTTTCCTGAATACTCCGATAAGGTATATGTCCTCAAGCATGGTGTGCATTCACATCCCGAGGTAAGTCGGGTGAGTCGCAAGGAAGCCAGGGAGAAACTCAATGACTTTTTGCTGTATGAAACTGACCTTGCCCAGGCAGTAAAGGAGAGCTTGCACAAGCAGCGAATATTCTTGAATCCAGGCAACGTGGTGATAGGACAGACCGGGTTTCTGGATCCCAACAAGAGGACCGATCTGCTTTACGTTGTACGGGACTCACTGCGGCAGATGATCCGTGACAGGGAGATAGTAGCCGTGCGTATCGGCAAATCAAAGGACAGCGTTCAGCGAACCT
>JABHWQ010000520.1 GCA_018657655.1 Chloroflexota bacterium
CTTCCCAGGTATGCTTGTTAACAACCATGTCATATCCACGATTCCCCATACTTTCAGCCATGGACCGATCGTCTAGCAATCTTATAGTTGCATTAGCCAGAGCAGAGCTGTCACCAACAGGTACTAGATGACCACACTCTTTATCTTTTATGAGTTCCGGAGTACCTCCTACAGGGGTTGCCACTACCGGTAGAGCAGAAGCCATAGCTTCCAAAACAGTGAGAGGCATACCTTCCAATGTAGATGGCCTCACAAAGAGACTTGACTTACGCATCAATTCGGGAACATCATGCCGCAGTCCTAAGAAATCAATTGCATGCCCAACCTGCAGTTTTTCGGCTTGTTGTATCAATTGTGCTTTCATGGGCCCATCACCGGCAAATATTATCCTTGCATTCGGATGACTTGACAGGATTTGAGGCACAGCGTTCACCAGTACTTCAGGACCTTTATTCTGTATCAGGCGTCCTACAAACAGGATCGTCGGTTTAACACCGTTCCGCTCTAACGTAGGATGAAAAGCGCTTGTATCTACCCCATTGGGAACAACGGTAAGAGGGGTAGATTTCCCAATCATTGGCTTTGAGTACTGTGCTACCGCTTCTGAAACAGTTATTATATGACTGCTCTGGCGAGCGATAAATCTACCAACAGTGAACTCATATGATTTCACAAGTGTACGTAACAGTTTGCTGCCTCCCTCCATCTCACCCAGATGAAGGGTAGTTATAAGAGGAACAGAAGACAGCGTTTTGAGAAGCGCCGCTGCTTCAGTAGTACGGAAAAACAGATTATGAGCATGGATTACATCCGGTTTAAATGTCCGAATACATCGGAAAATGGCAGGCAGCAAACTTATAGAAATCGCTTGCTGAAGGCCCAGTCTTGGAGTGAGGTCCATAGCAGGAATCCGAAATATAGTAAGATTGCCTGTGGTTTCAACTTCAGGAGAAGGAACAGTCTTCAATGTTACCACAGCAACGTCATGCCCTCGTTGGACTAGCCTCGGGCATATTTCAGATACGACTTTTTCCACACCTCCGCCAAGATGAGGCGGATAGTAATCAGATAACATCAAAACACGCACATCATTTCTCCTCTGCTAGAACATCTCACAGTAGCTAATTTCTATCGTGTTCTGGTTGATTTCTACTCTTTGACCATAGCCTACAATTTTGGGGGTAAACCCTAATACAGGGTTAGCCCTCAATTCTACTACGTGAATACCTGATAGTTGGCCCAGCCAGCGATTATTCTTAGACGTAAATTTGACGGTGGCTGAGTGTCAATCCGTGGTTAATCCCGATCTTTTGCTCAGGCGCATAGGACCAAATTTCTATAGAAAAAGGTATCAAATGATGCTATCCTTCTGCCGCGACAATAAAATTCTCCTGCGTGCAAGACAACGACTAAGAGGTAATTGCGTTTGGGAACAGCACGATTCAGGAAATGAAGTCTTTTCCATTTGATCAGGTCCAGAAGGGGCATATGAGACGAGAATTAGTAGTAAATAAGCAAACACTACAAATGGGGGGGGTTACCACCACTGGAAATACATGATACCACCGTTTCATGGCTAACATGTTGTTCAGTAGAGTGATTGTAAGGGATTCTGTTCCATTGATGTACAGAAATCCGCAAGACTAAAACCTTTAACAATTAAACGCTAGCAGATTCGCGAATCCTTATTGTCAAGCGATTCTACAAGCTCCGAGAAGGGCAAACCGGGAGAAATCCCGGGACGCAAAGCCAAGGGTCTAAAGCCTCCTTGAGGCTATGATCGCCAGGCCGCCGAAGAGCGCACTTTGTGTCAATCCTTTTGCAATTGATGCAAACAGGGATGCCCTTCCAGGCATCCCTGTTTTTGTATATAGAGAAAGAACATGTTGAGAACAGACATAATCAGAAAAGGTCAAACAGCAAATATGCCAAAATCAGTGATCAGCATGGTGTTTGCTGGTACAACAGTTTTTCTTATTTATACACACATTCCGCAGACCCAAAGCGAAGTCAGCCTCCTCTAAAGCAGCAATGCCGCAAGGAGGTGTTCGTGTATATAAGTCACAATCTTGGAATAGGGAGGGACCAATGAAAAAGGAATTGTATTTCGGTAAACTTGGATCATACCTTGTGATCTGTTTTTTGATGGTGATGCTAGCCATCCCGACAGCAGTTGCGGCACAGCCTGCCTTCAACCTTACCATCACCCTTGATGGCAACGGAACTACCAATCCAACCGCAGGCACAGCTCATCCTTATAATGAAAGTACAGTGGTTCCCGTTACAGCCACCCCAGAGGTCGGCTGGGTATTTGCAGGTTGGGAAGGCCCGGTAAATAACCCGGGAACCCCCAGTACCACGACTACTATGACAAGTAATGTCAATCTCATTGCTCATTTTGCACCAGAAGGAGGTCCTCCTCCCGCAGGCCCTGCCTTAATAATAAATAATGACGGTAAAGGTACTACGGCACCATCAACCGGAACTTATCCGGTTCAACCTGGTACCACAATGGCGATCTCAGCGTTCCCCAATATGGGGTACGATTTTCTTACCTGGACCGGTGATGTTGACACCATCGCAAATGTCAATGCAGCTAATACCACCATTACCATGTCTGGTACCAAGAGCATTTTGGCCACATTCGCCCAGTCAGCTCCAGCTACATATAACTTAACAATGGCAGTCGGGGGTCAAGGCAGTACAACTCCGCCAGTGGGAGCAAGTAGCCAGACCGCTGGCGCTACAGTTGGCATTACAGCTACTCCCGGTATGGGATATACCTTTGCAAATTGGACTGGCCCGGTAGCTAATCCGAATGCCGCCAGCACAACTGTTACCATGGCAGGAGACCTGGTGTTAAAGGCCAATTTCCAACCGGCACACGATGCAACAATCTCAGAGCAGCATGACCCCACGGCCTCAGACAGTCACGATGCTACC
>JABHWQ010000235.1 GCA_018657655.1 Chloroflexota bacterium
CACGGCATCGAGTATGGCATCAGCGGCTATAGCATCGCTGAACATTCCAGTTATCGCTTCCATCAACGGTGATGCCATCGGCGCCGGACTGGAAATAGCGCTATCCTGTGATATTAGAATTTCGGCCGAGGGCGCAAATTTCGCGCTTCCCGGAACATCGTACGGTTTCATCCCTTCTGGTGGGGGCACACAACGCCTGCCCAGGATTGTAGGCCGAGGCAAAGCGCTGGAAATGATACTCATGGCTGAGACCATAGATACGCAGGAAGCCTTTCGAGTTGGCCTTATCAATAAAATTTTGTCAATCGACGAACTCGGCAAAGAGGTAGAGAACCTGGCTCAAAAACTGGCCTCCAAAGGTCCGATATCGGCACGGTACGCCAAAGAAGCCATAAGTAAGGGTATGGATATGACTCTTAGGCAAGGATTGAAACTGGAAGCCGACCTCTCCTTCTTGCTGCAAACCACTACGGATCGAACCGAGGGCATCAACGCGTTTTTGGAAAAGCGAACACCGGAGTTTAAAGGCGAATAGGACAATCAACCGAACCAAATCGTTAGTGGTGAGTTTGTCGAACCGCCAACTGCCCTTCGACAAGATCGAGGCAAACGGATATATTGCGTACTTTTGGAACAAATAAATGAATGGTTTTGAAAATATTATCTACGAAAAGACCGATGATGGCATAGCATGGATCACGCTGAATCGCCCCAAGGCGCTTAATGCAGTTAACACGAAAATGCGTGATGAACTGTATGAAGTACTCCCTGCAATTAAACAAGACCCGGATGTGAGAGTAGCTATAGTGAAAGGTGCGGGAGATCGAGCGTTTTCAGCAGGAGCCGATATCTCCGAATTTGGCACGGTGCCATCGGTCGCAATTGGGCGGGAAATACGTTGGGAGCGTGATCTCTGGGGAATGTTCCTGAGCGTTCAAAAACCCATGATCGCTGCTATCGGGGGCTTTGCGTTGGGCGCTGGAATCGAGATGGCCATGTGCTGCGATATCCGCATCGCTTCCGACGATTCTCAGTTCGGGCTTCCCGAGGCCAATCTGGGTATGGTTCCCACAGCGGGAGGATCGCAAACGATGCCCCGACTGGTTCTTCACGGCAGGGTATCGGAAATTGTTTTAACGGCAGACAGGATCGATGCCTCGGAGGGGCTACGCATAGGATTGATCAATCGCATAGTCTCCAGAGATCAACTCATCCCCACCGCTGAAACAATCGCTAAGAAGATAATATCGAATGACGCCAGTGCGCTGATGTATGCAAAAAATGCTATTACTCGAGGACTCGATATGACCCTAGATCAAGGACTGGAATTAGAAAAACGTCTTTCAATGGCGTTGCTCAGGAAAAGGATTGCCTCATAGTGACTGACGGTGCATTCGATTCCCTGGTTGAGAAACTTGCCGATTTGATAGTTGAATCAAAACAAATCGTTGTGTTTACCGGCGCGGGGATCAGCACTGAATCGGGTATTCCTGATTTCAGGAGCCCTGGGGGTATCTGGTCCAAATATGATCCCAACGTCTTTACATTAGAACATTTTCTCAGCGACGATGCGGCCCGTAAACTCCTCTGGAAAGTCCTCTCCGATGACGAATTCATCCCCCGCGATGTTGAACCCAATGCGGCCCACTATGCAATAGCCGAATTAGAGGAAATGGGCAAACTGGATTGTGTCATTACCCAGAATGTGGACTACCTTCACGAAGATGGAGGCAGCTATCCGGGAACAGTTTTCCATTTGCATGGGACCATGTCGCGAGCAAAATGTATCAAGTGCAGCAAGCTCTATCCCATGGATGAGGTGCGCCAATGGATCGCCGAGGGAATTGGAGTGCCCGTGTGCCCCGAATGTGCCGGATTACTCAAACCGGATGCGGTCTTTTTTGGAGAAGCGTTGCCGGAATACGAATTGAGCGAATCTCAACGACGCGCTCAGAAATGTGATCTATGTATTGTAATAGGTTCCTCTCTGGTTGTATATCCGGCAGCAATGATGCCGCGATATGCAGTGCAATCAGGTGCCAAGCTTGCTATAATAAACAAAGATCGAACCGAACTTGATCCATATGCTAATGTATGCATTCATGAAGGTGCCGGAAAGACCATGTCCAGCGCAATGGAACAAGTAAGGATAATGCTGGGAAAGGCTTAGAGATATCCTCAAAAATATTTTCAGGAGGGAGTAGACTCTAGTATGAATACCACAGAATTCATGATGATTACCAGTGCCATCTGCCCGGACAGACCATGCGTAATCTTCGAGGGCAAACGATATTCCTTTGGAGAGGTTGCGGATCGAGTCAATCGGCTGGCAAACGCTCTACAGGGTATGGGCGTGCAAAAGGGCGACCCAATAGCAGTGCTACAGGTAAACTGCAATCAGTTTGTAGAAATCTACTTTGCATCAGCAAAGGTCGGCGCCATCTTTGTTCCCCTGAACTTCCGCGCTAAGGATCATGAGTTGACCCATATGCTCAATAACTCGGAAAGTAAAGTGCTTTTCTCCGGAGATCGCTACATCGATATGGTCAATTCTATGAAGGCTGATTTGATCTCTACCCCGCAACTGGTATCCCTGGATAGCAAAGTTGAAGGCATGGCCAATTACGATGAACTCCTGGCCAATTCTTCCCCGGACGAAGTGTTTACCGATATCGGTGATGACGATGTCCCCATTTTGATGTACACTGCCGGAACCACCGGGCTCCCCAAAGGTGTGCCGCTGCGGCATAACGCCTTTGTTGATTATGCGCTTCAAAATGTGACCCCGGTTGACCCTGATATTCAGGAAACTAACATAGTTACAGTTCCGCTCTATCATGTGGCAGGAATCCAGGCAATGATGGCAGCTGTCTACGG
>JABHWQ010000523.1 GCA_018657655.1 Chloroflexota bacterium
ATCATTTTCCTCATTTGCCATAAAATTAAAAGTGACAGAGTACTCCCGCCGACCCCGTGGTCCCTTGGGATAGAGGACTTCATCCAAGTCGACCTCCAGGTCCATGCTACCTGTTTCACCCTCGGGAGCACCCCATATTTTCTGCCTGGCCACGGAAACATTTATCCGGTCATTGTTGGTAGCTCCTCCTCTGTAAACCCTGGCTTTGAGCTTACCACCCAGAATCGTGTAAGGAGTCTTAATATCGAAAGCAGCCACGGTTCTGGACCCATAAACTTTCCCGTCACGATGGTGGGCATGAAGCGCAGGGCTTACTCCATCCTCCACAAAAAGGGCCGGGCCCCGGTTGCGATTGATGTAATCAGATATGTATTCCGCCCGCAAGTCGGGACTCCAGATAAGCTGCCCGTCACTCCAAGTAACAGGTGTCCGCCAACGCTGGTTTTTCTCTTCACGCTCTTTGTTATGTTTCCTGTATTCGAAATATTTGTCAGGACCACCCCTGAAATTTCGTACAAGTTTTTCCTGGGGCCTGATGGTCATCGCCATGCTGTGTGGTTCATCGGCATATTTGCCGTAGCTTTCCTGAACGAAGCAGAAGAAATCACTGTAGAAATAACGGTAACCCCGCTGCTCCATCCCATCCTGCCAGAGATATTCGTCATTACCATCGCAATCCTGATACATTTGCCGGATAGCCAGGTTGCGGCCGGACCATTTGGTCAACTTGGCTCCCTCCGGTTTACCACCCGAGATTTCCTGGTCTTCCCATAGTTGTTTCATTGATGCGATTGTACGGTTATCCTCCATCAGATAATACAGGCCGATATCGGTATCTATCATATGCCAAGCGTTGTTATACCAGAATTCGGTTACGGTATGTCCGAAAACTTCCCAGACCCTGGCTTTCAGCCCTATAGCCCGCGCCATCGCCACTACCACCGCAGAATGATATGCACATTGTCCGTAGCCGTATATATTAAAAAAGACCACCGGATTGAGACCTTCCTGATCGTCGGAACCTCCTAATGCATGCGACTGGCTCTGGATGAAATTGAAGATCCCGAAAACTTTTTCCTCGTCTGTCTTGCAGCCCCTGGTTGCCTCAAGGGCCAAAGCTTTTACATCGAACCAATCCTTCTCTCCATTGACCGTTATCCTCGGATTAACCAGAGGCTGGTCTCCCAGATTTTCTATTATGACCATCTCGTTCGCCGGGTCTCGGAAACCATCAACTTTTATTTCATACGTGAAATCACTGGTTTCGATAACCTGCGTGAATTCTTTTCCGGCAGCGATACTTGAAGCTATTAACAACAGAACCGGCGTCAGCGTAAGATATACAGCAGATTTATGCATGATGCTCCCCCAGCTGATATTTCGCTCTCAGCGATAGAGCAAGAAGAACAATCAAAAGCAGTATCAATTGAATTTCCAACATTATTAACGTACCCTTTAGTCTTCCTGATTTATTGACCAGGGATTTTCCCTAATCCAGGCCTCGTTCACTTCAACATGTTTGATACTGGTTCGCCTGAAAGTATAGCTGATGTGAATATTACCGTCTGGAGACTGGGCAAGAGTCGGGTAAGTAAAACGGCCCGGCGAGTCTTCAAGAACACGCTTGAATTTCCAGCTTCGGCCATCATCTTCTGACAAAGCCAGACTAAGCTGGGAAAGCGACTGCTGAGTATCGTTGAACACCAGTACCACGTGTCCGTTTTGCAGTTTCAGCAACTCGATCGCTTTTGAAGGAGTCCTGATCTGGGTTTTGGTAGCCTCGGTCCAGGTGCGGCCGTTGTCTGTGGATTTGCTTTTCCAAAGGAAACGGTCGGTAAGTTCACGATCATAAGGCCGCATAAAGGCCAGAAGGCTTCCGTCTGATCTCTGGACGATTGTGGGTTCATTGTTGCGGGGGGACGTAATTATCGGTTTGGTCCGCCCCCACGTTTTCCCTTTATCCGCTGAATACAAGAACGCGGTCGAAGATCCAAACGAGGAGAATTCTTCTATACCGTGAGTCATTACCGGGATAATGATATCTCCGTTCGCCAGACTGAGAATCCGACTTCTGAAACTCCATCCCGGCTCATTAAGAAAAGCTTCCGGCTTATTCCAGGTTTTCCCCGCATCCTGGGATTTAGTCCACATCATCTTAACCCACGGCAGGCCGGCACGATAAAGCAGCCACAATTCACCGGCGGGAGCATTGAAGAGCACAGGATTTCCTTCGGTGGTATCCGGAGTATCCGCCAGAATTTCAGGAGGCTCCCAATAATGCGCGCCAGCCGGGCGCCGGGCGCCTCTGATAACATTGTCCTTACCACCCTCTTCAGATCCGTTCCACCATGCGGCCATCAGACTTCCATCGGGCAATGATATAATAGTAGAAGAATGACAGCGGGGAAAACGCAAGGTTGGCTTGAAAATCAGCTCACCACGATAGAAAGGCTCATCGTGCTGACCGGCAATAAGAGTTTGGCAGGAAAGTAGCAGGAAAAGACCAATCAACAATCTAAAACTCTGTCCATGCATTCTATACCTCCTCATCGTCCTC
>JABHWQ010000526.1 GCA_018657655.1 Chloroflexota bacterium
AATTTTTTCCCGCTGCATTCGCAAGCACGACCTGCTGATGATGCCGGAGATCTACTATGCGGGCGGCACGGCCAGCAAGGATATATCCAGCCGGGAAATTGTAGATGAAATCAGGGCCAATGGCCGCGATGCACGTTATTTCAAGAACCGCGAGGAGATTGTGCCGGTTATCGCAGCCGAAACCTCCCCCGGCGATGTAGTGCTGGTGCTGGGTGCACGCGACAACAGCCTGACCGATTTTTGCCGCGATATTGTAGAAAACCTTTAGACTGCAAAAAATCCATCCTGTTGCTATAAATTATAGATTGAACCTTTCCGGCATGCCTCCCGTCTGTAATGGTGTACCCACTACAAGGATGATCCTTGACGAGAGACCTCCAGACAATCCGCAGCGAACTGCTGGCTATTCGCTTCCGCAAGGGTGAGCACGAGGCGTTTTCCGAGTTGGTGTCTCTCTGGGAAGACAAGCTGTTCTATTTCCTGCGCCGCTTTACCGGCAACGAGCAGGACGCCTGGGACCTGCTGCAGCAGACCTGGGTGAAAGTGCTGGGCGGGCTCGGCAAGCTGAACGACACATCCACCCTTACCCCCTGGCTCTACCGCGTGGCACGCAACACGGCGATAGACCATATCCGACGGCAGGGCAACGGCTTCCTGCCCGAGGAAGCCGCCGAGGGCGCTGAACCGCTGGACAATGGCAACTATGACCTCCGGTTGGAAAACGCCGAGCTTGTCCACCGGGGACTGGCGGAGCTGAGCCTGGCACACAGAGAGGTGCTGACACTGTTTTTCCTGGAAGGATTCACTATCGAGGAGATAGCGGGAATTCTGGAGCAGAAGCCGGGAACAGTTAAATCACGTATGCATTACGCCAAAAAGGCGATGAAGCTTTTTCTGGAGCGCGAGGAGGGCGATGATGGCTGAACGAGATAAAAGCTTTACTGCAAAATTACTCGCCCAGCAAACGGCTGATCCCGCTCTCCAAGAAAAGTACAGGAAGGAGTTGACGGACATGCTTGAAGTTAAGATTGAAGGCGGCAGAAAAGCCTGGGGGATCGTTATAGTTGCGATCCGGTACATAATCAGCCTTATCTGCCTGTTCATGTTCTTCTTCTGTCCGACTATAGTCGGCACATACCGATACTTTCACGGTATTCTTGGTGTGATGTTAATTACACTGAGCGTATTTGGAGCGGTGGTCATTATTAAGGGAGTCTATAAACACAGAACGCATGGAAATATTGGAGCAGCCATTGTTTTCTACGGTTCCATCGGAGCCTGGGCATTACTGATGGCTGGCGGAGCCTCCAATCCTTTGATTGCAACCCTGGGGACCGGCATACTTCTGCTGGGAATCACAAAAATGGTTTGCAACCTGATAAAGCAGTCAGAATTGAATTCGCGTGAGCAGATTCTGAAGCAGGAGTACCGGTTGGCAAAAACACCACTAGGACAGTAAAACTGGATGTAAAGCTACCTTTATCGATACAAGACTCTCTCGTCTTGCAAGGAATTGTCCAATGTACAAAACAGTTGTGATTATTACATTGGTGTTGATTTCACTCCTGTCCCTGCGGTCCCTGGTTAGCCGCGGCAGGCTGGACCCGGTGATTATCCAGACAGTTACGGCGGAGCACAGCGAAGCCAGCTCAACCAGAAAGCCCTATTCCCTGGATTTTGTCAAAGATTCCGACAAACTATTCTTTGAGCTTACGTGCAATTTTGAGCAGGGGAGGGTGGATATTGCACTCTATGATGAAAAGGGTAAGCACCTTTGCACTCAGGGGGCAGCTGGCTGGTTTAATAATTACTTTGGCATTCCAGACGGCAGAATATTTGAAAAAGAAAAACCATTTAATATCGAGGTGATCGAGAAAGATGTTATCGGCAGTTACAAGTTCGAGGTTGCGCAACTGCCGCCGTTTACAATCACAGGTTGGTTGATACTTTTCATGCTGTTCGCCTCGTTTATTACCTCCAGCCTGGCGCTGCTCATTCTGGGCTGGTGGATGTATAGCCAGCGGTGTAAAAACGCACAGGCTTCCGCGCATTCACCTGCATAGTTATACCGTTCTCAGCCATCACCGGCCCGGTTGGAGTCCAACAACCGGGCCGTCCAGCTATTGATTTATTACCATAGAAAAGACATTTTGCTGCTTAGGTATATTATCCGCCTGCTTCCATGCGACAACAAAAATACCAGCGGAGGTGCAAAATGTCTCTTATCAGGACAGTCTTTCTCTTCGTCTTATTATCTCTGTTAACTCTATCCACGGCTATCAGTTCTGATAAAGTACGCCTGATTATCCGTGGCGATGACCTGGGGATGAGCCAGGGCAGCCTTGAGGCCGTGGAACGCTCTTTCAACCAGGGTATTTTAACCTGCACCTCCATCCTTGTGCCCGGCCCCTGGTTCGAGGGTGCTGCGGAGTTGTGCAAAAAGAATCCCGGCTGGTGCACGGGAGTCCACCTCTGCCTGATAGCCGAGTGGCGGGGAATGCGTTGGCGGCCTGTGCTGCCCTGGGACAGGGTGCCCTCCATCGTGGATGAGGACGGTTTTTTATACACATATCCCGATGAACTGTTTGCAAAGAAACCAAACCTGAAAGAAATCGACGCCGAGTTCCGGGCGCAGATAGACCTGGCTCTCAAAAAAGGGATCAACGTGCAGTACATCGACACGCATTACATGAGTCCCCGCGACCTGCCTTATCCCGGACTGAAAGAGGTAATCGATAAAATATCCCGGGACTACAACCTGCCCGTGTCCGGTTATTTCGAGGAGCAGAGTGGATTGAGCCTGGGCGATGTACCGATTGCGCAGCGGCTTTCCTTAACTATGCAAAGAATGGAAAAGCTGGAGCCGGGCTTGTACCTGTGGGTCTGTCATCCAGGTAACGACTCGCCGGAGCACGACGCGCTGATCCACTCGGCCAGGGACCATGTTAAAATTGAGGGAGTAGGCCCGCGAAGAGCTGAAGTCACCAGAATTCTCACTAGCCTGGAGCTTAAATCGATGGTTATGAAAAAAGATATCGAGTTGACTGACTACAAAAAACTCTGGCTGGAAAAGAAATATTGAAGCAGAAAGGGGAGGCTTGACGGCCTCCCCTTTCTGTATCCAACTATTATGCCATAAATCTTTTAGTTGCTTTTTTCCAGCAACTCCACGGCCCTGCCCAGGTTTTCCTCGCGAAGAGCGAAACACAGCCGCAGCCAGTTCTCGTCATGGCCGCCGGAGAAAAAACTGGCCGCTGGTACTGTTGCAAGTTTGCACTCCTCAAACAAGCGCTCCCTCGCTTCCAGC
>JABHWQ010000270.1 GCA_018657655.1 Chloroflexota bacterium
ATTTGCGGGTGGTGCCAATGAGGTACTGCGCGACTCTATGGCCATGCTTGGTTTGGGATTGATGAAATCGAGGTAGGGGAAAACCGATGCTCGAAAGCTTTGATGGAAAGATGCCCAAGGTAGCCGAATCGGCTTTTGTTCATCCTACGGCGCATGTTCGGGGGGATGTTGAGATAGGAGAGTTATCAATCGTCTGGCCGGGGACGAGCATCGCCGGTGATATGGGAACTATAAAAATCGGCCGCTGTGTGATTATCGAAGACAATTGCGTTCTTCATGCTGGTGCCTGTGAGGATTGGGAGAGAAATCAGCGATCGCTTATGGAGATCGGCGAGAACGTGACTATTGGGCATGGTGCTGTGGTTCATGCCCGAAAGATCGGAAACAGGGTCATGATAGGTATGAATTCCACTGTTCTTGAGAAGGTTGAGATTGGGAATAACTGCATTATTGCTGCTGGTGCTCTGGTACCTGAAGGGATGAAGGTTCAGGACGAAACGATGGTTGCCGGGATACCGGCCAAAGTGAAGAGCAAACTGAAGGAAGATCATGCGGTTTGGGTGAGGGATGACCTGGAAGGGGACGATTCTTACTACATCGAGTACATTCGCAAGTTTAGAGAAGCAACTAACATCAAATGACCTTGGAGGAAGCTTTACCATGGATTTTGCATTTAGTGAACAACAGGAACTTCTAAAAAAGGAAGCCCGAAATTTCTTTGATGCCGAATATCCAAAGAAGCTGGTGAAAGAGTTGGAGGAGAGTGAACCAGGATACTCTCCCGAAATATGGAAAAAGATGGCAGATTTGGGTTGGTTAGGCCTGATAGTACCGGAGGACTATGGGGGTGTGGGTGGGGACTTGCTCGATCTTGCTATCTTGTTCGAAGAAGTTGGGAAGACGGCTTGCCCTGCACCCCTTTTCAGTACGCTTGTTTTTGGTGTGCTCCCTTTGTTGGAAGGTGGGAGTGAGAACCAGAAAAAGGAATTACTCTCAAAAGTAGCTGATGGTGATGCAATTCTGACCATGGCAATCAACGAACCCGAGACGGACTACAAACCGGAGTTCATTACAACCAGAGCCGTAAAGGACGGTGATGGCTTTGTGATTAACGGCACCAAGTTGTTCGTTCCATATGCTCACGTAGCTGACTATATTTTAGTTGTAGCCGCAACCAGTGAGGTTTCTGCCGATGGCAAAGGTATTACTGTCTTCCTGGTGAAAAAGGGGGCTGAGGGAGTGGGATTTGTTCCACTGGTTACGGTGGGCGCAGACAAGCAATCTGAGGTCACTCTCAAGGATGTCAGAGTATCGGCGGATGATATTGTGGGTAAGGTAGACGAAGGTTGGGCATTGGTTGAATCGACGATTCGCAAGGCCACTGCTCTCCAGTGTGTGGAGACGGTTGGAGTGATGCAGCAGGCGTTGGCCATGACCGCTGATTATACTTCAAATCGAATACAGTTCGGTCGACCGATAGGCAGCTTCCAGGCAGTGCAACATCGGTTGGCGGATATGCTGACAGATGTCGAGGGTTCCCGATGGACCTCGTACCGGGCGGTGTCTCTAATGAATAAGGGGCAGCACGCAGGTAGGGAAGTGGCCATTGCCAAGGCATGGACCGGTGACGCTTGCCAACGAGTAGCCTATGCGGCTCAGCATCTTCACGGTGGAATCGGAATGGACCTGGATTATGATCTTCATTACTATTTCCAGTGGGCTAAATCCCGAGAATTGAACTTGGGTGCTTCATGGAATCATTTGGCATCTATCGAACCTGTTGTACGTGGCTAATAATCGTTTCTCACTTTCATTGATAGAGTAACTGTTAGCGTGATTTGTAGATCCAGCATAGAAACAATTTGAGGAGGTCAGTAGATGAGGGAACTGGTCAGAACATCTATCTTGCTTCCACTCGTAGCATTACTGATGCTACCGCTGCTGGCTGCTTGTGGTGGAGGTGATGATGAAGAAGAATAGGAGTAACCTCAATCCGCAGATGTAGTCATCACTATCGGAAACCCTACCGATAGAAGCGGCCCAATATCGAATGCCTTCTCAACTATGGATATGGAACTGGAGGCTTTGGTTGGCTATTTCGATGACGAAAATTCAATCCCTGGGATCGAGGTGAAGGTGATCGAATATGATCCGTCAAAGCATATACCGGGACATGAGTGGTTAAAAGAAAGAGGGGCGGATATCATTTATTCTTCTGACCCGAATGCCATTGAGACATTGAAACCACGAGTCGATGAAGACCAGACTGTGGCATTTGCATCAAGTGCTCAGTCCATATTGCTGGAGAATCCTGGATACGCCTTTACTGCGGGCACCTATCCTGTTGACCTATATTATACATTTCTCGATTGGATCGCTGAAAATGACTGGGATTACGCCACCAAAGGTCCGGCGAAGATTGGTATGGGGGGATGGACAACGGTCATCAATGTGGCCATGGCTGAAGGAATGGAGAGATACTGCGTTGAAAATCCTGAAAGGTTCGAGTGGGCTGGATCATATTTGACAGACGGGGGGTTCAACTGGGCCCCTGAAGTAGATGCGCTCAAAGATTGCGACTATGTATTTCCTCCCACTGGAGGATATGTGCCTTTTGTTAAAGAATACTGATCCATTGGAGGCACGGGCAGGTTATTTGGATCTCATCCTCACTGCTCGTTTTTCTCGCTAGCAAGTGACGCGCGACTTTGGGATGAGATCGATGGAATGCTGTTTATAAGAGAATCCGAATTCTGGACTGATGAAGGCGAGTTTATATATCTGGTGAAGAAACTGTTGATCGATAATCACCCTGATGATGCTGATAAGATCAAACGCTCAGGTGTGGGTTATATGGTGATATCACATGATCTGATTATGCTGGAAGTTATCCGAAACGCCGCTGAGGCTGTAGGACCGGAGAACATCGATTCGCAAGCTATCTATGAAGCTGCCCAGAACTATTCATTGACCATTGACGGTATTCAACGGTTCTCATTTACTGATACCAAACGGTTCGGGTGTGACAGAGTTACCGTATACGAGGCGAACGGAGCCGAGGAAACGATTGTTCGGGCGGAACCTGAATGGATACCACTCATTTGGGTTAATTAGAGGATTTTGTGGTAGTTGGGAAGTTAGACTCCGATATTCAAATTCAAAAGGGGATAGTATGTGGCAAACCAAGATTACTGAGATGTTCGGTATCGAATACCCCATAATTCAAGGCGCGTTTGGTACGTTTGGTACCGCTGAATTTGCTGTGCCGGTTTCTGAGGCTGGCGGATTAGGGATGATCACAGCCGGTGGGTTTGGAACGCCTGAAAACTTTCGGGAAGAACTCAAAAAGGCAAAATCGATGACGGATAAACCCCTGGCAGTGAATTTAACGATTATGGGTTGTCCCGAGATTGAAGCCATGCGGGATGTCATCATCGAAGAAGGTGGTATCGTGGCTGTTGAGACCGCTCCCATGCGCGCGGATTTCCTTGGGAAACCATTGCAGGAACACGGTATCAAATGGATACACAAGGTAGCCAGCGTCAATCATGCTTTGGCTGCGGAACGTCAGGGAGCAGATGCCGTAGTGATCGTAGGGCTCGAAGGTGCCGGTTTCAAATCCATGGATCAACTGACTACGATGATTGCTATTCCTTGGGCGTCAAAACTATTGAAAATTCCAGTAATTGCAGCCGGGGGAATGGCGGATGCCCGAGGTTTTATGGCAGCGTTAATGATGGGCGCAGAAGCAGTCTATATGGGAACGGCCTTCATGGCTACCAAAGAATGTCCCATCTCTGAAAAGCACAAAAAATACCTGGCAGAAACCGATCCTACGGAACCCAAGCTCCGTGAGCGATGTCTTACCCCACCTAATATGGATGAGGTAGCCAAGGTATTGTCTCAGCGCGATTCGATGCCTGAGCACGAATGGCTTTGGAAGCTTGAAAAGGCTATGGTCAATGATGATCAGGTTGTTTCTCTTGAGGGAGCATCTGAAGAGGAAGTTGAGATGGAAGTGCTCCGGTCCGTTCCGGGATCATTGGCTGTCGGAGCGATTGACAGTATTCCCTCAATCAAAGAATTTATGGAGAAACTCATTAGCGAAGCGGAAGCCATCCGACGTCGTTGGTCAATTTGTTAAACCATCAATTTAAAAAGGGAGTATTACCATGACAGAAATGGGGAAAGCAGCTGTATTCATGGGAGTGGGACAACCTTTTGAGATCACGAAGTACCCGGTGCCTGAAGCTGAACCGGGAGCTATTCTGATTATAATTACAATGGCCACTATTTGCGGATCGGACTACATATGTGGCGTGGAGAACTTGATCTGGTAGATGATGTCGGAGTGCAGTTATCGGCTATGATTGGCCATGAAATGACAGGATAAGTTGCCAAACTGGGAGAAGGTGCTACGCCTGATTCGACCAGTCAACCATTGGGAGTTGGCGATCGCGTCGTATATCACTATTTTGATCCTTGCGGCCGTTGTCAGGCATGTTTTAGGGGAGAAGATGCTGCTTTCGTGATGAACCTCCTTTTTACGTTCAAATCTTTCGAACCGTTCCCTCACTTTACAGGTGCTTATGCAGAATACTACTACCTTCACCCCAACCAAACTAAAGTTTAAAGTGACTGATGACCTGACCGACGAAATGCTTGCCCCGGCCAACTGTGCGTTGTCGGAAGTTATTTACGGCTTGGACAAAGTGAATCTTCGCTTTGGTGCGAATCGGTTTGATACCGCATTTTTGCGGATCGTAAAACAAAAGTAAAAGGAGATACGAATGGCTATCAGTCTACATACTAAACTATGCGATATGCTGGATATCGAATATCCGGTTATGGCGTTCAATCATTGCCGCGATGTAGTAGCGGCAGTGGGTAACGCCGGGGGATGTGGCGTTCTTGGAGCTCTGGCACTGCCTCCTGGACAAATCGGGATAGAGGCAAACTGGATAAAGGAACATTCCGATAAACCCTTCGGGATAGACCTTGTATTTCCATCTACCGCCCCTGAGATGATCACCCAAGAGCAATTGATGGCGATGATACCCCAGGGGTACAAGGACTTCATGGATAGCTTCAAAGCACCACTGGGAATACCTGAGCAAATCTGGGGTGGTGCAGGGATGGACGTCTTCATGGAACTCGGCATTGGCGGCTCCTATGAATCACAAATGAAACAACTGGATGCTGCTCTCGAAACAAAGCCGGCTGTCATTGCTGCCGCGCTGGGATTCAATCGGGAGATTGTGGATAGGTGCCATTCAGCCGGAGCAAAGTGCATTACCCTTGTCGGCAACGTCAAGAACGCCAAACGCGCGGCTGAGGCGGGCGTGGATATCATTGTGGCCCAGGGAACGGAGGCCGGCGGACATACCGGCAGAATAGGGACTCTGGCCCTCGTTCCTCAGGTAGTTGACGCTGTCAGCCCGGTCCCGGTACTGGCTGCCGGCGGCATAGCGGATGGCAGAGGCCTTGTAGCCGCCTTGGCTTTA
>JABHWQ010000391.1 GCA_018657655.1 Chloroflexota bacterium
AATTGCTTGCGAGGCAAGCCACTACTTCAATTCATCCGCTTACGGACGTAAAGACTACTTTACAGAAACATCAATAAGGGTTTTTTTGCAAATATATTAGTCGGCAAAAGGTTACCTTATACTTATGCGGTAGGAGTTTGCCGATACCAATACAATACCGGGAGGCAAAGACAATGTGTGGAATCGCAGGATGCTTTGGTGTGGAGGATACTACTACTATAAATCGAATGCTCGATGCCCTGCCCCATCGCGGACCAGATGACAGGGGTATTCACGTTTTCAACAACATGGTTTTCGGACACACCCGACTTTCAATCGTTGATGTACTCAAAGGCCACCAGCCAATTCTGGCCAACGGAGGAAAATGCGGGATTATTTGCAACGGGGAGATTTACAATTTTCAGGACCTTAGAGAAAGACTCTTATCCAAATACGATTTCACCACCAGCTCAGATTCAGAAGTAATTCTGCATCTCTACCGGGAGTTTGGACCCGATTGCGTCAATGACCTCGATGGCATGTTCGCCTTCGCCATTTTCGATGGTGATGACTACATGCTGGCCCGAGACCCCATCGGTATCAAACCGCTTTACTACGGTTACGTAGAAAACAATATGTATTTCAGCTCCGAATTGGGAGCCATGAGTCTGGCCGGTGTAGATGAAGTTCACGAGTTCCCGGCCGGTCACTATTACACACCCAAAGAAGGTTTCGTTGAGTATTACCAGGTCCCCCCTATCCAGCACCACATACTCACCGAGGTTGACGATGCCTGCGATCTTATTCGCAGACGCTTCATCAAGGCAGTTAAAAAGCGTCTTTTGGCAGATAAGGAAGTCCATGTCGGTTCTTTCTGTAGCGGTGGTCTGGATTCAAGTCTGGTAGCTGCCATTGCCGCTGATGAGATTCCCAATCTTCATACCTTCGTCGTAGGGATGAAAGATGCCATGGGAGAAGACAGCGATGATCTGAAGGCTTCGCGGATTGCTGCTAAGCATATCGGTTCAAATCATCACGAGTACATCTTCACAGAAGATGAGTATTATGAAGCCCTCCCTCTGGTGATCAAAAAGCTGGAAACCTATGATCCATCTCTAGTGCGATGCGCTGTACCCTGCTATTTCACCTGCAAATGCGCGGCGGAATACGTGACCGTTGTGCTCACCGGCGAAGGCGCCGATGAGATATTTGCCGGTTACCACTATATGAAGAACTTCCCCAGAGGCAAAATTAATTGGGAAGCCAGACGACTTATCGGAAACGTGCACAACATCAACCTGCAAAGGGCTGACCGCATGGGAATGTACTTCAGCCTGGAGTTGAGAGTTCCCTTTTTTGATGTGGCAATGATCGACCTTGCCATGAGGATCCCGCCGGAACTCAAAATCCGTGAACATAACGGAGCGTTGATTGAGAAATGGATTCTGCGAAAAGCCTTCGAAGATACCGGCTATCTCCCGGATGAAGTCTTGTGGCGCTACAAGGTGCAATACACTCAAGGTGCCGGATGTGAGGATTTGGGGGAAAAGATAGCTCACAGTGAAATGTCTGACGATGAATACGAGCGCATTGCAGCCGAGAATCCCGATGCCGTTCTCAACAGCAAAGAGGCTGCCTATTATTTCAAAATATTCCGGCAATACCATCCTCAGGATTCGGTACTTAAATCTATTGGAATCTGGTCCGGATTTGATTTTGAGGAAGAAAGGGAAAAGGTACGGGGAACAGTCGACGGGGATCTGAGACATGATTGGGAAGAGAGTAGCACCTAGTGTAAAGCCACATGCAAAATGACGCAAAAGCCGTTTTTATAAAGTTCGACCTAAAGCAACATTGTGTCATTCTCGCGAAGGCGGGAATCTAGAGGAGTGGGTATAGTGGATTCCCGATCGAGCCCGGAATGACAATGAGTCAGATCAGGGTTGCCTTAGCACTAGAACCAGACGCACAAACGAGCACGCTCCATGCTTTTCTGCTAGAATGTGACCATGAAATGGACAATCCTGGGTTCCGGTGGATGCATGGGCATTCCCAAGCCCCTGTGCGATTGCATGGTATGTGTCGAGGCCAGAGAGAAGGGCATTCCCTATGCCCGAAGCGGCCCCGCCGCGTTTCTGCATGATATTAATTTATTGATTGACACACCCGCTGAAATTTCAATTCAACTGAACCGCGCCGATATCAATCGGCTTAACTACCTTCTATTCACTCATCTTGATCCCGATCATACCGAAGGTTTTCGGGTAGTCGAACAGATAGCCATGGATTTTCGATCTTGGGAGGCATACCCGGAAAAACAAATATGTCTGCTTCTTCCGCAACAACTACTGGGGCCCTTGCGAAGCATCCACTCTCAGTACGGGCCACTGATCGATTTCTACAAGAACAGCGGCTTTATTCGGATACAGACGTTTGAAAAATCGATTGAGATCGACGGTACCAACATAACGGCCATACCGGTGGACCGGGGATCACAAGTATCCTTTAGCTATATTTTTGATCAATGTGGGACGAAAGTTATTTATGCTCCCTGTGATATTAAGCCATTCCCGAAGAATCGTGACGAGGTTCAAGGGGCTGATCTGTTGTTCATCCAACCGGGGATTTTTGAGGATGGTTTGAAACACGATTTCGTTTATCCTCCTGACCACATCTCAAGGACCACCCTCTATACGTTTGACCAAACCGTAGAACTTGCCAAACGCATCGGTGCTAAACAGACTGTTTTCATTCATCTGGAAGAGTACTGGAACCGCAGTTATGATGACTATCAGGCTTTGGAATCAAATAGTTCGGCAATTCAATTTGCATATGACGGGATGAGGATCAATATCTGAGAGGCACTCGTATATCACAAACCTGGAACCCATTTAATCCCCGCCTCCCGCCTGCCATACTTCTTATCGTAGTGCTCACGCTGGTAGTATTCACACTGCATGCGGTTTCCTACCTTCATTGCCAGATTTCCTTGCACTTCTCCGCCACAAAGAGTTCCTGCAACGTATGCACAGTGGGTGCCATCAATTGGGTAAGCAGGACAAACGCCAAGTTCATGCGCCTTTCCACCTCCTGCTTGACGTCCGCATTTTTTTGGATTCCCAGCAATTCACATTGTGTTTCCTAATCCGTTCGCCCAGCATCTTGGCATAGACGGTGGGTCGTAGTGTCATGAAGGATGCCCCAAAACACGTATTGAATGTAATTTCCGGTTCAGGAGTCACTCTTTTGTTCGCCCTTGCGATCTTGGCATTATACCCGGAAAGGAAATGGTACATGGCCTGTTCTGCGGTTAGTTTGGCTATCGGGGGCATAACACCAACAGCATCACAAGTAAGCATAACTAAATTTTTGTGATGTCCGCCAATTCCCGTTCTGAGAGCGTTTTCTATGTGAGTGAGGGGATAAGCGGCACGAGTGTTGTTGGTTAGACTGCTATCATCCAGGACCAATCTACGAATTGTAAAGTCGTAGTTAACGTTCTCCAATATGGTCCCGAACCTTCGTGTGCATTCATATATTTGAGGCTCATTTTCAGCCGATAGATTAGTTGCTTTTGCATAGCAACCGCCTTCACAATTGAATACGCCGCTACCAGACCAGCCATGTTCATCATCACCGATAAGCTTTCTATCCGGATCTGTGGATAGGGTGGTTACCGGTGCCTTACAAACCAAAAAGGAGCGCCACATCATCCTCACTCCCGATACTCGCCGCACAATGCATAGCCATAACTCGTGCATGGTGCAGAAGATAGGTCATCGCCGTAAAGACCGCTTTCTTGATCCCTCCGGCATGGTTGGTACCGCCACTCAGGATTAAGCGCTTTCCAAAGT
>JABHWQ010000528.1 GCA_018657655.1 Chloroflexota bacterium
ATGGGCTTCCAATACTGATTCCTGATAATTGAGTTTGATGGAATCTGGAGTACCTTCCAAGTTATCATAATATCACCGCAAGCCAAAAAAGCATTCACGATCGTGATGTATACTACCCATACATTGAGGACATGTGTTACTGCAGCGAAGATTTGCAACGGGCGGTTTAATAGTGCGGTGGGTGGCGGTCGAATAGTGTAACACCTGATGAATAAGCTAGACTCAATACCATACTATGTCAAATACTTCTTTTATTGGATTAATGTGCTTTTCATATCACCCCCTCCGGAGGGGGTGGCCATAGCGTTATAGCTATAGAGTTACTTGGCATCAGGATGAGATTTTTTCATTGCCCGAGGTTTTGTTTGCTTCTTTGCCTGCCGCAGACGATAGCTTTCACCGTTGGCTTCCAGTATATGGCATCTGTGAGTAAGACGATCCAGGAGAGCGCCGGTCAACCTCTCTGAGCCAAAGATCTCTGTCCACTCATCAAAGGACAAATTAGAAGTTACAATGAGGCTGTGATGCTCATATGCCTGACTAATCACTTCAAACAGGAGTTCAGCCCCCGCTTTGCTAAAGGGAACATACCCCAGTTCATCAAGAACAAGTACCTTAAGTCGCTGTAGTTGTTTCTGAAGCCTTTGTAAGTTCCTTTCTTCCCGGCATTCTATCAGCTCTGTGACCAGTTTGGTGACAGTATAAAAGCGGACTCTCTGTCCCTGCGCGCAAGCAGCAAAGGCTAAAGCACATGCCAGATGCGATTTGCCGGTACCAGGATTCCCAATGAGCAGAATGTTTTCTTTTTTATCGATGTACTCGCCCCTCATCAGTTCCCGAATCAACCGTTCATTGACAGAGGGTTGCGCTTTGAAGTCGTATGTATCCATCGTTTTGATCACGGGGAAATCTGCGTCTCGGACCCTTCTTTCAGCGGCTCTTTTTTCACGGTCTAATAACTCCCTTTCCACAAGGCGCATGAGGTAGGTTTGATAATCAGCACCATCGTTCCGGCATACAACCGCCATGGATGCGTATTCCCTGAGGAGCGTTGGCAGCTTCAGTTTCTTCAAGTAGTACTCTAGCAGGACGGCAGGCTTGTCTTTCTCATTCATACCGAACCTCCATGAGAGAGCAGTAAGCTGTAGGCCGATATATCCGGTTTGTCTACTTGTACTCGACAAAGATGTTCGCAGCCGTTAAGCTTAAACGTTGCAAGTCCGATTGATGGTCGGGGAATAAGGAACTGGGCGATAGCATCTCTACTGTGGGCTCGTATCCCGATCCCTTTTTCAACCGCATGCTTGAGCTTTTGCATGGAATAGTCTTCCAGAAGCCGGAGCACTCTGATAAACTCCCTGACTCCTTCCCCTTCAGTTGCCTCCTCAGCTGCCAGGCGTCGGCGTAACGTATCAAAGCATTCCGGCAGATGCAGCTCTGCCATGGGGCGGGCGTGATCAAGTGATCCCGGCTTTCTTTCTAACAGCGGAAGATAATGGACGTAATTAAAAAAGATATCCTGCTTGCCCCATGAACGAGGATGTTCGGCAACAACCGTGGCCTTATGGCAGAGAACGACACGATCGATATACCCTTTGGCAAGTATCTCATGATGGGCATACACAACCGGCACAGAATAGTCATTATCGTCAAACCGGATAAGAGATAATGAACTGGCTCTGGTCGAACGCTTCCTGCATGCGTCAAAGGGTGATGGCGGCAGGGGAATAAACGCGGCCTGATCTTCAACCAGGAGTTCCGCTTTTGTTCCAGTTCCGCCCCGAAGACGACGCTTCATATCGTCACGGCACTGCTCGAGGAGTATTGCGTTCAATTCTTCCAAGTCGTGAACCAGTGGAACCGGGACAAAATAATTAAGCCGGGTATATTTTACCGTACCCTCCACAACTCCTTTTTCATTCGGACGGGCCACCCGGCAAAAATGCTCTCTGAACAGATAATGGCTTTGCAGCTTCAAAAATCCATCTGTCAGGCTTCGTTCATGACTACCGATGATTTTGGAGACCAATACCCGGGTGTTATCGTATGTGATCCGTGAAGGTACTCCACCAAAAAACTCAAACGCACGGACGTGACCTTCATAGTAGCTCTCTGTGCATTCACGCTCGGAGCTCATAACGAAAAATGCATCCGAGTAAGGTAGTGCCATCACAAAATAGGCGACTTTCCTTAGTATCCCAGATACATTCACCAACGCATAACCAAAATCCACCTGGGCCTCTCCAGGCCGGTGGATCAATGGCATATACACTTCCTTCGTGATTCGCTTTATCTCTCGAACTGCCTCTTTCACCTGCGTGTATTTACCTTGATATCCCTCATCCAGAATACGCTCATATATCCGCTTCGCCGTATGACGCTGCTTCTTCTGTATCGATTTATCTTTTTGAATAATCTCTTCAATACGTTCAATATATGGCCCTATCTTTGGTTTAGCACGATCAGTCGTCAGCTGATATCCCGGCGGCTCAGAATAGGACAATATTTTATTCAGCGTCTTCCAGTGTATTCCTTCCCGGCGCAGTATCTCACGCTTGCTTGTCTCTCCTCGCAATACTTCCAAACGAATCTGTTTCCACCATTCCATATCTACATACACCCTTTCTCCTCCTCCAGATATGTGCGTACAACATCACAAATCTTTTCTTTACTGGAGGAAGGTAGCTTAGGGTGTCACACTTTTCAACCGCCGCTTTCATGCCGCACTTTTCAACCGGCTTTTATAGATAACAAATTCATTTCATAAGTAGCATTTTCCCGCTTTCAGAGTAATTCCCTGCTAAAATTTGATAGATATATAATCCGCTCGTTAATGCTGAACCATCCCATGTTATTGAATACTC
>JABHWQ010000510.1 GCA_018657655.1 Chloroflexota bacterium
CGCAGTTCCAGCCGGGTCTTGATTGATAATGGACAGCCTATGGGTGTCACCGGAGTCATATCTGATATTACCGAACAGAAGCTGGCCGAAGCACAACTCCGTGAGAGCGAGGAAATATATCGCCTGCACTTCGAGCATGTGCCTGACGTAATTTACTCAATAGATCCACAATTGAGGCTTCAAAGCATTTCGCCATCTGTGAAAAGGATACTGGGTTTCGACCCGGAGGAAATGATTGGAAAACCGTTTGCTGAACTTGGTGTTGTAGCGGCGGAGTCGATGGAAAAGGCATTTTCCAGTGCATCCAGGGTGTTAAGTGGAGAAACGGTTGAATCGATCTTATTGGAATTTGTTACCGTCGATGGATCAAGAAAATTTGGTGAAGTAAGCAGTTCACCCTTGGTTAGAAATGGTGTGGTTGTGGCAGCTGTTTGTGTTGCCAGGGATATCACCGAGCGTAGGAAAGCTGAAGAGGCTTTCCGTGAGTCTGAGGCCAAGTATGCAGCTGTAGTCAAACAAGCACGCGATGGCATAGTAATAGTACAGGACGGTGTCTACAAATTTGCTAACGATGCATGGTCAAAAATTTGTGGTTACTCCCTGGACGAAATTATCGGCATGCCATTCTTGGAAGTTTTATTGCCCAGGAGTAGGGACCTTGTTGCAAATAGGGGGAAAAAGCGGCTGGCAGGGAAGAATCCCCGGTCATCATATGAGGTAGGAATTCAGTCCAAAGATGGAACAACAAAGAGGCTGGGAGTATCTGCTGGTATCATCCAGTATGAAGGGAAACCTGCGGATATGGCAATTCTGCGTGATATTACCGAGCGAAAACAAGCGGAGAAAGATTCAAGAGAGAGTGAGGAAAGGTACCGAACGCTGTTCGAATCATCCAATGATGCTGTAATGCTTCTGGACGAGAATGGATTTTTCGATTGCAACCAAGCGACCCTCAATATATTCCAGGTTGCCAATAAAGCTACCTTTGCCACTCTCCATCCATCAGACGTGTCTCCTCCGACACAGCCAGATGGATCTGATTCTACCGCTGCAGCTAATGAAAGAATTGCGGAAGCTTTCAAGAAAGGGTCTAACAGATTCGAATGGGTTCACCGTAGAGAAAACGGCGAAGATTTTTATGCGGAAGTACTACTGACTGCTTTTCCGTTACGTGAAAGGAAAGTCCTACAAGCTACCGTCCGCGATGTCACTGCTCGCAAACTAGCTGAGGAAACCATTAGACGAAGGTTGACTTTTGAAGAAACAGTCGCTGCGATATCCTCTCGTTTTGTGAGCCCTTCCGATATCGATGAAGCGATCAATCTTTCATTAGGTGATATTGGAAAACTGAGCGGTGCAAGTCGGGCGTACTTGTTCCTTCTTCGTGCGGGTGGAGCCACAATGGATAATCTGCATGAATGGTGTTCAAGAGGCGTAAGCCCTCAGATCGATAATCTGCAGGGGCTTTCTTCTGGTGTGTTCCCATGGTGGATGAAAGAGCTTAGTGAAGGGGAGATTATCCATATTAGGGATGTATCGCGCATGCCTGAACAAGCAAAAGCGGAAAAGGAAATACTGGAAAATCAGGGTGTTAAATCGGTTCTTGTATTGCCGGTTATTATGGGAACGGAACTGGCGGGTTTTATCGGGTTTGACGATATATCAGAGACAGGTGCGTGGAGTGAGACGGATTTAGCGGTTCTTAGAATGGCTTCAGAGGTGATCGGTAATGCTCTTGAGCGCAAACGGACTGAGGGGCAGATTCTTCAACGAAATAGGGAACTGTCTGCTCTTAATGCCATTGCGCAGACAGTTAGCCAGTCGATTGATATCGAAGAAATACTTAATAGTGCATTAGACGATATTATGGCGATGCTTAACATCAGCTATACTGGGGTTTATATACTGGATGACATGGCGGAATACTTGGTATTATGGATTCACAAAGGGATAAGCGATGAAATGGCAGAGTTGGTGCCGCCAATGAAAGTGGGCGAAGGAATCCTGGGGAAAGCCGCTGAAGCTGGGGACCAGATTTTTGTTGAATTAAGTTCAGAATCCCCTGACATGGAAGATGACAATATTGAAAGAATTTCAGTTGAAAACCAGCTGAGATCGGTAATGTTCATTCCTCTTAAAGCGAAGGGGAGAATTTTAGGAGTAATGTTCGCTTGTACTCAGGGTGATCGCATATTTGTCAAAGCTGAAAGAGAACTTCTGATTACCGTCGGCCACCAGGTTAGCACAGCGATAGAGAATGCTCAACTCCTGGGAGACGCGTCACGTGCGCTGGCTTTAGAGGAAACTGACCGACTCAGATCAGCATTTCTGGCTAGCGTATCTCATGAAATGCGCACTCCCATGACATCGATCAAAGGTATTGCCAGCTCTTTGGTGCAGACGGATATTGAGTGGGATGCAGAAACTCAGACGGACTTCCTCCTGACTATTGATAAGCAGTCAGACAGGTTGTTGCGTATTATTGACGATGTTCTTGACATGTCTAAAATAGAAGCCGGTGCTATGAAGTTGCTGAAGACCGTCACCAATTTGGATAGAATAGTAACTCAGCTCTCCAGTAAAATTGATGTCTTAACCGCTCATCACCATTTTGAATTACGCTTGCCCAAGGGTCTCCCGCCGATATTGGCAGATGACGTGCGTATGGGGCAGGTTATCACTAATCTGGTAGAGAATGCGGCTACTTATTCGGCGAAGGGATCACAGATTATACTTGAAGCTAAAATCTCTGATGATGGGGAGTTGCTGGTTAGTGTTTCTGACCAGGGTGAAGGTATTCCCCCCGATCGTCTGGAAAAGGTTTTCAGTCACTTCTATCGTCTGGAGGAAAATACGGAACGCCGAACCAGTGGAAGTGGCCTGGCATTGGCGATCTCCAGAGGGATAATAGAATCGCATGGCGGCAAGATATGGGCCGAAAGCGAAGGGGAAGGAAAAGGAACCACCATATATTTTACGATACCGATTTACAAGAGTTGATTATCTTAAATAAAGAATCAACGATAGAATCCTAACTGGCCTCAACCCATTCGATTAGTTCGCTTGACCATACCTCTATGATAGCTGCTTCCAACATTGGTTGCCGGGGTTTACGTACATTAAGCCGCAGTCCCATTGTGAGATCATCGAAGGCGGATAAGAAACGGCATTGTTTGCGAAACGCTTGCAGTGTATTGCGCTCTCCCCCGTAGATCACGTGGCTTAATTGCCGTGCATGAGGTTCGAGGTTACTTCGCACATGGGCGCAAACCCGGGTGAAGAAACCTTCCATTTGTTTTTCGCGATGCCTCTCAAACCGCCGTTGAGATGATCCACCCTTTTTATGGCGTGAGTGGACAAGCCCGGTCCCCACTTTGCTGGAAAGCAGTTTCTCTCCTTCGAATACGCCTATGGCGTATTCGCCCAAACGGACCAGTATCAGTGCAACCAAAAGTTGTTGCTGCAGAAGTGAACGAAAAGGCTCAACATCGTATCCCTTGGATGTTATTCTGGTTTGAAGTGGAAACGGAGGGATTGCCAGGCATTTGTTCACATTGCCCCAAAATAGAACCCCTCCGGTAGAGGAATTCGTAACCAATTCTGTGATTTCTGTAGCGATTTCTTTATCGAGAGCTAAATCCTTGATCAGGTCCTCAATTTCAGGTACCGACAAGCCCGGAGTCA
>JABHWQ010000150.1 GCA_018657655.1 Chloroflexota bacterium
CCGCTGGAATACGGCAGTATCAACTTATCATAATCCGCCATGTTACTTCCACTCCAGGGCTTTCTTTCTCCAGGCGTATACAAAACCAACCAGCAGGATAGCTACAAACACGACCACTGAAAGCAATGCCCATATCTGTTCACTGCTTTCGAGGCCAATGAAATTCGCAGCCCACGGGAAGAGAAACACGGACATCACATCCATGACAACAAACAGAATAGCAAATGTGTAGTAGTGGAAATTGAACTGCGTCCAGGCTCCCTTGAACGGCTTCATTCCACTTTCATAGATATCCTGCTTAACACTATTGGGGTGCTGAGGAATGATGCCGGTGTACCTGAATACCAGAGGGAGACCAATAAGTAAAAGAGGAAAAACAATTGCTACGGCTACAAATATCCCTAAAGTGCCAAAATTGTCAAGCAACAGCCTATCTCCTTATCACGCAAAACCGAATTAGTATAGCATGCGTCAAAAGCCAGGGTCAAGACTAAAGTACTAGGCATTTTGACCGATTTACGTTCAATTTGAAAGCTGATGTGGCGTTTCCGTTGAAGGTCACAGAAGCCATGAATTTCAGGGTAACAAAACGGTATTTAGCAGGCAAATAGACAAAAAAAGGGCGCGGCAATACCGCGCCCTCAAAACTATGATTTAAAGGGGTTTAAAGCCCAGCCTCTTTCCTTAAAGTATCAGCCTTGTCAGTCTTTTCCCACGGCAAATCAATATCAGTGCGGCCGAAGTGCCCATACGCTGCTGTTTGCTTGTAGATAGGTCGGCGCAGGTCCAGGTGTTCAATAATAGCCCCGGGACGGAAATCGAAATGTTTTTGAATCAAATCATGAATAATTTGTTCATCTACTTTGGCAGTGCCAAACGTCTCCGGGGATACGGAAAGCGGATGAGCCACGCCAATCGAATAAGCTACCTGTAACTCAAGCCGATCGGCAAGGCCAGCTGCTACAATGTTCTTAGCCACATAACGGGCCATATAGCAACCTGAGCGGTCCACCTTCGTCGGGTCCTTACCGGAGAAACAACCACCACCATGCCTGCCGATACCGCCATACGTATCCACAATTATTTTACGGCCGGTCAATCCGCAGTCACCCATCGGCCCTCCAACCACAAATCTGCCGGTAGCATTAATGAAATACTTGGTGTTGTCATCCAGAAGCTCAGAAGGCGTAACCGGCTTGATGACCTTCTCTATGATATCTTCGCGAAGAGTCTTCAGTTGTACAACAGAATCATGTTGTGCCGCGATTACAATCGCTTGTATCCTCTTCGGCACTCCATATTCGTACTCCACTGTGACCTGTGATTTGCCATCTGGCCTAAGATAGGGCAATGTCTTCTCTTTTCTGACCTTTGCAAGCTGCCGGGTAAGTTTGTGAGCCAGAGAAATCGGCAATGGCATCAATTCCGGCGTTTCGTTGCAAGCAAATCCTACCATCATCCCCTGGTCACCCGCACCCAACGTATCTTTTTCGCTCTCCTGTTCCTCCGCCCTGACCTCCCACGACTTATCGACTCCCATAGCAATATCGGAAGATTGTTCTTTCACGGAAACAATTACCCCACAGGTTTCATAATCAAAACCATATTTCGCCCGGGTATAACCTATATCATGCACAGTATCGCGAACAATCTGAGGGATATCGACATAGCAGTTTGTGGTTATTTCACCCATCACTGCCACCAGCCCCGTGTTTGCCATTACCTCACAAGCAACCCTACCCATAGGATCCTGAGCCATAATAGCATCCAGAACAGCATCGGAGATTTTATCGCAAAGTTTATCCGGATGGCCCTCAGTAACTGATTCAGAAGTCATTAGAGCTGACTTCATATTCATAAAAGTAAGACTCATCTTTTGAAGTTCCTCCTAGTCTGAGATACCAATATTTCGAATCGGTTTTGAGATACCCACTCTACTTCCACTAGATTACTGCAAGTACCTGTATAGGTCAAGTTTGATTCGACTCATTCCATACGTTAGTGTCATAGCCCAAGTAGACTAAAAGAAACACACATAATATAATTGTGTATCATGCAGACACTATATATAGTAGGCACTCCCATCGGCAATCTGGAGGATATTACGCTACGAGCAATACGAGTTCTAAAGGAAGTACAGCTAATTGCCAGCGAAGATACGCGTACAACCAAACGATTGCTCGCCACCTACGAGATTAAAACCCCGCTGACCAGCTACCATGAACATAACAAACGATCCAAACTCCCACAGCTATTGAAGGCTTTTGATGAAGGAGATATAGCTCTGGTTTCCGAAGCAGGTATGCCGGGCATAAACGATCCGGGTTATGATCTTGTTCATGCTGCGATCGAACACGGTATAGATGTGGTTCCCATTCCCGGTCCATCCGCAATCCCAACCTCCCTCGCTATCTCGGGACTCACCGCAGAGCAATTTACCCATCTGGGTTTTCTGCCGCGTAAAACCGGGGCAAGAAAAAAGCTACTCCAGGCCTTTACCGATGACTCACGCACCATTGTTGCTTTTGAATCGCCACACCGCATTTTGGCTTCATTGGACGATATCAACCAAGTACTTGGAGATCGCAAGCTATCCGTTTGCCGCGAGATGACCAAACTCCATGAAGAGATTTTCCGGGGAACTGCACAACAAGCTATAGCCCACTTTTCAAAACCCAAAGGAGAATTCACGCTGGTCATCGAAGGGAAACCAAGGAAGAAGACTGCTTCTCAACCATAATAGGCGATATATGCCGGTACTGGCGGCTTCTCATTCTCACGTTCCTCCATCCTTTCGGCCAACCACTGGAACCACTCCCAAGTAGTCTCCCGCTGCAAGTTTCTGCGCTCCTCGATCACAAAATTCCCAAGCACTTCCCAGGAAATCACAATCGGACCGCTAAAGAAGTCGTCCACCGTTTCCAGGCTTAATTCCCCTCTGAACACAAGAATCCCCAGACTTTCCCACGTGGCCATCAGTTCATACATCAGGCCCGGATCCTGCTGTACCACTTCCTCCACCCGGCCTTTTGGATGACTGTTACGTAACTCGAATACAGTGCGCATCGCCCGAGCAAATTCGGGGGTCTGAAGCCGGTGTACCAGTTCAAGCATCGCTTCCCGCTTTCGAGTGGCACGCAAATGACGCAGTTGAATCAATGCAAACACCGCACCGATTACAACCGTACATGTAGAAATAACCATGGCAATTGTTCTTACCAGTTCCATCATTCCTCACAAAACTTATAGTAATTGCGCTGTTACACGCAATAATTTAAGACGAAATATCACCAAAAATGGTTCCTCAACAAAAAAGCGCCATACTCAAAACGAGTATGGCGCTCCAGTTCGCTCAAATCCGGTTCAATACTATCAGCTAGATACCTGTGAACTCAGGCTTCCTTCTCTCCATAAAGGAGGCAATCCCTTCGCGGAAGTCATCTGTGAAAACATGCTGCGCTGTGGATGCAATTTCCATCCTCAACGCGGTGGTCTGGTCGGCCTGAATACCCTTGTTGCATAGCCACTTGATAGTCTTGGAAGCCATCGGACTCTGCTTGGTCAGCTTTTCAGCCATTTCCATCACGGCCTCTTCCAGCTGATCCTCCGGAGCCACTTTGTTGATGAAGCCCCACTCGTAGGCTTCCTGCGCGCTCATCCATGCACCAGTAAGAAGTATCTCTTTGGCCTTGCGGAAATTCATCTGTCGGATCAATCTCTGGGTGCCTCCGCCACCAGGGACCAAACCTCTAGCCGAATGCTGATCGCCAATCCGAGCTGTATCGGCTGCAATTATAATATCGCAAGTTTCGATCAA
>JABHWQ010000142.1 GCA_018657655.1 Chloroflexota bacterium
CTCGATGAGTCCGGGAAGACGGTCATGTCAAAAAGTTCCCTTATGACCGCCGGCAGGCCACTCGAAGCAGTTAAGCAGGTTTTGAGAAATCTCTTGGATATGGTAGGAGATAATGTAAAAATCGCTGGCGTAGGTGTAACGGGTTCGGGAAGGTATCTCATTGGTAGCTTTATTGGAGCCGATCTCATCAAAAATGAAATCACTGCCCAGACTAGAGCTGCCGAGGAATTAGCTCCCGATGCAGATATTATTGAGATCGGTGGGCAGGATTCCAAGTTGGTCATCAAACGGAATGGGGTAGTCGTCGATTATCAGATGAACAAGGCCTGTGCGGCTGGTACAGGTAGCTTCATAGATGAATTGGCGGAAATGTTGAATGTTTCGGTTAAAGATGGCCAGTTTGCCAGTTTGGCATTTGAAGCTCCGCATATTATTGATCTCGGTTCCAGATGTGCCGCTTTCATGGGACAAGCCGTAGCTTCAGCCCAGCAAGAGGGCGTACCGATAGAAATCATAACCTCCAGTCTTGCCAACTCCATCGCGCGTAACTATCTTTCCAAAGTAGTGGAAATGAGACGGCTCGGTGATGAGATAGTACTCACCGGAGCAGTCTTTTACAATGAGGCGGTTGTATCAGCCTTCCAGCAGCAACTCGAAGGGAAAAAGCTCATTGTTCCAGAACACAAAGAAGTCACCGGTGCCATCGGAGCCGCACTTTTGGCCAAAGAGGAAATGCAGGAAGTCGACTCGAAATTTAAGGGGTTCCGAAGGCTCGTTGAAGAAGATTATACGTTGAGGACGTTTACCTGTAATCGTTGCGATAACAACTGCACTATTAGCAGGTTGGAAACGGAAGGTGAGCCCCCAACTTTCTATGGCAGCCGATGCGACCTCTATGACAGTACCGTCAGTCATGAAAAGAAAGATACGGCATTTGATGAACGAGAAGGATTACTTTTCAAAGGCTATGATGAAAATGCAGGTAGTGGATTGACAGTTGGTATTCCACGGGCACTGTTGATCTATGATTACGCCCAGTTGTTCATAGGATTCCTGAATGAACTTGGTGTAAAGATGGTGTTCTCGCGTAAAACGAATCGCCAAGTCATAGAGCACTCGCTGGAGTTGAGTTATACGGATAGCTGTTTCCCAATCAAATTATTACATGGTCATGCAGCCAGCCTGGAAGAAAATGATTACGTGATTTTCCCGAGTGCTCTCCGCCTGGGTCAAAAGGAAGGCGATGAGAACCAAAAATATGCTTGTCCACTTGTTCAGGCCTCGCCGTTCCTGGTTCGAGAGGCTATCAAATTGCATGGAAAACTTTTGACCCCGTTTATCGATTTCAGTATGGGCGATAAAGAGGTTATTGAGAATCTTACCAAGACCTCCAAGCAGATAGGGTTCAGCCGATGGAAAGGGAAATCTGCTGCGAAGGCAGGGCTGGCGGCACAACGGGAATTTGAAAGAGCCCGCGAGGAGAAAGGACGGGAGTTACTTGCGCAGATCCGTGAAAACGGACAAATAGGTGTTGTGGTTTTGTCTCGTGCTTATATGTCACAGGATTCGGGTGCGAATCTCGGAATTGCAGAGCAACTTGTCCAACTTGGTGTCGTGCCCATACCACTTGATTTTTTACCTCTATCATCAGTGGATATCAGCCAGTATTCGGATCGACCTTACTGGGCGTATGAAAGCAAGCTCATAGCCGGTGCCCATATAGTAGCTTCTAACCCTCATTTGTATGGACTAATCCTGACTAATTTCGGATGTGGTCCCAATTCGTTTGTATTAAACATCGTTGAAGATATTATCGGCAGCAAACCGCTCGGGCAGCTGGAAATCGATGAACATGCGGCTGAAGCAGGTATCGTTACCAGGCTGGAAGCATTTGTAGATACAATAAAAGGGTTTGATCGTTCGGGGAAGATACGCCCCACCACCAAAAGGATCTATCGCTCAGCAGCTACTCTTGATAATTCAAAAGGAATCATGGTGGTGCCCAGAATGTGTCCGCATACTGAGGTCCTGGTGGCAGCTATGCAGGCGTTTGGTGTCGAAGCTATTGCACTGCCGGAGGCAAACGAAAAGAACCTGCTCTACTCCAACAAAGTGACCTCGGGGAAAGAGTGTCTACCCTATCGGGTGACTTTGGGTGATTTTCTAAGACTTTACTATGAAGACGGCCATGGAATAGATTTGAATTCAGTTGAGGGATTCATGGCGGGCGCTTTCGGGCCTTGCCGCTTGGGGAAATATGCCCTGGAACAGGGCGTGATTCTGCATGAATTGGGATTTGACCTCCCAATACGCACCAGCGTATCAAACAATGCTTATCGGGATTGGGGACTTGGGGCAGCTTTTGAGCGTCTGGCCTGGAAAGGAATTGTAGCCTACGATCACATGCAAAAACTTCTATGGCGCAGCCGCCCATATGAAAAAGACAAGGGGTCTACGGATGCGCTGTTCGATGAAATGATACAGTTGATAGCTGATAGTATACGCCATCGGCAGGACTTTGATGATATTCTGAAAGGGGCAGTACCGAAATTCAAAGCAGTGATCGATCCGACCCTGCCCCGCAGGCCGTTGGTGGGAGTAAATGGAGAAATATTCCTTCGCTCTAACGAGTTCAGTAATGGCAACCTTGTAAGAACATGTGAAGATGCCGGACTGGAAATGGTTGTTTCTCCCTTTGGTGAGTGGATGAAGTACCTCGCGTTGAGAAATATCGAAGATGGTCTCAAACACAGGCAAATTATGAAAGTGATTCGTGGCTATCTTAAACGGAAAGTCCAAAACCACGATGAGCATTCAGTTCTCTCCAATTTCGAGCCTCTTATCGATATCGAAGAACCCACAATCGAAGAGCTACTCAATTTCACCAAATCTCACCTCTCGCCCAGGTGTGGCAGCGAGGCGGTCCTAAGTATCGGAACCGGCATAGAATGGATGGAAAATCCCAAATTTGCCGGTGTGATTTCAGTGATGCCTCACGGATGCATGCCTGGTGGTATCGTGGCTGCAATGTCTGAGAATCTCAGCGCTGACTACTCCAAACCATGGATATCCCTCACCTACGATGGTTCACTGGAAAGCAACAACATGGTTAAGATTTACAACTTTGCAGAGGTTCTGCGATTTTCCGGTAATCATGGGTGATTGTTTCGGGAATCTACACGTAAACACTTCTCCTTTTGGTTAACGCATCAATTCTACAGTTGGCGTAACAGCTTTCGTTATTTACCTAATGTCCAATTAAGGAACCTCTGATCAACCCCCTGTACCCCCCAGTCTTGGGGGACTTCTATATCTGGGGGACACCCCCAGACCCCCGAAGTCACCACTTATTCAGAGCTTCCCTAACATAGAAGCCTTTGAAATCCTCTTTTGGGGTTGGTTTTACCACGAGTTATCTATGTGAGAGGGCAAAACCTCTCGTTACAAAGTTAATACTCTCGGTAAAGTTAATCAATCAAGTTTCATTGTATTCTCTTGACAAACCGACGACGCAGCAATAAGATGTATACAGACTGACCGGTCGGTTTGGCTACGCAAGAGCAATGAAGACTAAACGCAAAGACATTCCTCAAGAGCGCCGCAAAGAAATATTTAGTGCCGCAACAGAACTGTTTTCCAAGAGCGGGTACCATGGGGTCAGCGTAGACGCCATCGCTAAAAAGGCAGGAATGAGCAAAGGTAATCTGTATTGGCATTTCAAGTCAAAGCAGGAGATATTCATGCAACTTTTCGAATACCTCGCGTTGCCCCTGTTTATGCCACTGATGCAGCTTTTAGAAGAAGATTTGCTCCCACGTGAGAAACTAACTGTCATGAGCCGTGCCTGTCTTGAGACAGCCGAAGCCAATCCTGAAATCGTGCGTTTTGCCTGGCAAATCTCAGCTCAACTGGAATTGAAAGAAATGTTCACCTCCGAATACACTGAATGGATGGATCCGTTTATCGAAAAATTAACACCTCTCTTTGCTGCTATCGGTGAGAAAAGACCAGAAGATATTGCCAGATTCTATGCACTTACTCTCGATGCTTTTATGGGTATGACGGTGATGATGCCAGGGGCATTTGACAAGGAGAAAATGCTGGCGCTTATCGAAGAGCGATTTATTAACTTTGTGTGAGGAAAAGGATGATTAAGACCGATCGCCTGCTGAAAATAGAAGATGTCTCACGAATATACCAGATGGGACAGGTAGAAGTGAAAGCTCTTACCAACGTCTCATTGGAGATAATGAGGGGTGAGTTTATCGTCATATTGGGGCCAAGTGGTTCCGGAAAGACAACCCTATTGAATCTCATCGGCGGTATGGATTCGCCTACCTCCGGAAAGTTGATCTCCGATGGTATTGACATCACAGCTCTCGATGAAAAAGGGCTCACTCGTTACCGGCGGGACCACATCGGATTTGTCTTTCAATTCTTCAATCTCATTCCGTCATTGACTGCCAGGGAAAATATCGAATTCGCTGCCGAACTGGTTAAGGAACCGCGTGAGGCCTTGGAAACGCTGGAGGTCGTTGGGCTAAGGGATCGTGCCGATCACTATCCCAGTGAGCTTTCCGGAGGAGAGCAGCAACGGGTGGCGATAGCCAGAGCTATCGTAAAAGACCCCCCTCTTCTTTTGTGCGATGAACCCACTGGCGATCTCGACTTTGATACCGGAAAACATATACTTTCGGCCATGCGCCGGATCAATCAGGAAAGGCAGAAGACGGTGTTGCTGGTCACTCATAACACTGCGATCGGAGGCATCGCTGATCGGGTGGTACGCATGCGTAGTGGAGAGATCGTTGAATTAAAGGAAAATTCCTCTCCAATCGATCCGCAGGAACTGAGGTGGTAAGGCCATGAAAAAGATGCAGCGCAAGCTGGTTCGCGATCTCGGCGCATCAAAAGAATTGTTCATTGCGGTCACTATCATTATCTTTTTGGCGGTAGCTTTCTTCGGGGCTATGTACATGGCCTACCTGAATCTTGGCGATTCATACAATTATTCCTATGAACAACTACGTTTTGCCGATTTTACCGTGAAGGTGTCTCAGGACGCGTCCGAAGCCACGGCACAACTTGAGGATATCGAAGGGATTGATGCTGTCACCGGCAGGATGAACGCCGATTTCGCACTCACCCTCCCAGGGACGGACGCAAAGAAGGTATTAGCACGGGTGATTTCTTTGCCTGCCTCGGAACCCGAAAGGACAAGTGTGGTCAATGATGTTCTGGTAGAAGATGGTGAATACTTATCGAATGTAACTAACTCACTTCTGGTAGAAAAAAACTTTGCCGAATATCACGATCTTGAGCCTGGACAAATAGCCCGGCTCGCGGTTGCCGGCGAAGAGATTAACTTTGAGATTGCTGGGATTGCCGCCAGTCCTGAATATATATTTCCGGCTAAAAGTCGTCAGGAATTCATGCCTTCTTCCGAGGTATGGGGAGTGGTTTTTGTCCCTGAACAACTTGTTGGCAGCGTCTTTAGAAAGCCGGTAAATGAATTCTGTTTTCTGATTGAAGATGGTGCGGACCGTGATAGTATCATTTCACAAGTCGAAGAGATTCTGAATCCCTATCAGATAGTTGACATCGTACCTCAGGAAGAGCAACCAAGCTACTCCGGTCTTGATATGGATCTGGAACAATTCGCAACCCTGGCCGAACTTTTTCCTCTTCTATTCATCATCGTCGGAGCGATGGCGACCTACATTCTGCTCACAAGAATTGTCTACAACCAGCGTACCCAAATCGGGTTGATGCTGGCAGTGGGCTATTCCCAAAGACAGATTATGATGCACTACCTTGGTTTTGCCCTCGCGATCGGCATTATAGGCTCGATATTAGGAACCTTAGCCGGGTATTTTTTGTCAGAAGGA
>JABHWQ010000531.1 GCA_018657655.1 Chloroflexota bacterium
CAAGGGCGGCCTTGGCGGCGAGTCACTGGATCGCAACACGGTGGCCGACAATATCACGTTAGATGAGCACGAACCGGCGGGGAAATGATTCTATCGATACGCAGCACGTTCTCATTCATCGCAATGGCGGGCATCCTACTAGCAGGATTATCCTGTAGCAAAGGTGATGAAGCGATAAAAAATTTCGAGCCGGGCGAGCTTAGTGTGCTCACTCTTCAGCGAGCCGCGGTTGCCGCCGGGTTTCAGTTGGAACGGGTGGAGGCGGAGATTCCCAGTGCGCGAAGGCCCGGGGTGGAGTTTAACACCCTGCCCTGGGACGACAGCCTGCTGGTGGAACTCAGGATCCGTTACGACCTGGAAGCTGTGGTGGAGGATGCCAGCGACGAGTGGCAGGCCCAGCTATTGCTTAACCACTGGATACACAACCAGATAGAAAACGGCACTCCGGAAGTTGAAGCAAGCTCGGCTATCGAGATACTGGACGCGGCAGCTGACGGTAAAAAATTCTGGTGCAGTTACTACGCAATAACCTATGCCCAGTGCGCCCTGGCCCTGGGCTGGCAGGCACGCAAGATCAGCCTGGATCATTTCCATGACGTTGGCGGCGCGGGCAGCCGTCACCATGGGGCCGCCGAGGTCTGGAGCAACAAGTGGCGCAAGTGGATCTATATTGATCCCCAGAGCGATCTGCACTTTGAGCGCGAGGGTGTGCCGCTCTCATCGTGGGAGGTGCGCCAGCAGTGGCTGGACAATGGTGGAGCCAATGTGGATCATGTTACCGGCGTGGCCCCGGACACTACCCACAAAAATCCATCGATTGTCTGGTGGGATCTGGAAGAAGAGGACGAGACAGCACTCTTTTTCTGGCTGATCTACCACGATAACTACGCCACCTGGGAAGAGGACAGCCCAAGCCCGTTCTATACTCCTCGCGATAGCTTTACCGATGGCAAGACCTGGTACCAGGGCGGGGATTCTCTTTATGCCCATACCGGCTACCGCTTGAACCTTTTTAAACCAGTGGAAGATATTGCTAAATTACACTGGACGGTGGGCGTGGTGGAGGCCGCCATTACTGGCGTGGGGCGCGGCAAGATCATCATGGCGATCGATACCTGGCAGCCGGATTTTTTACAGTTTCAGGTCAGCTTTAACGGCGATGACTGGGAAGAGGTGGAGAACCCGGAAGCTCTGGAGTGGAACCTTGGCATGGGGCTCAACGGTATCTCAATCCGGGCGGTAAACAAGGCAGGGGTAAGCGGCCCGAGGACTACGATTGTACTGAATTGAATCAGCAAGCTGTAAATAACACCACCCGGCATAAACCTGTTTATTCGGCCCCAGTATGCTGAACCAAACAGCTTTGTCTCTTCTGCTTTTGTTTCGGCAAAAGCAGCAAAACTATTTGAAGTCCCTTTAGAAAACAACTACACCTGAGTACCAGCATGTTACCCACCAGGTAACACCTTCAGCCACAATTCCAAGCTCTCATTACCCTCACAAATCCTATTGCATTGAAATACCATCACTTAATGCAACGCCCTCCGCCCGGCATGTAATATGCTTACTTCGGCAGTTGATTCTACAACTCCATTCTCCGCCGAGGTTATTTTAATGTTCAAAGTTACCGTTGCCTTCGTTATTGCCCTCTGCCTGCTGGCCTGCTCTGAATCCGGTAGCCCCACCGAACCGCAAGTTTACGAGCCGCCTGCGTTTTTTCCACTGGCCGAAGGGGCGAGTTGGGAATACAGCTTTGAATCTTATGACAGTTTTAGAGGGAGTTCCGCTGGACCCTATAATTCTGCAAGTCAATTTGGCAGCCTGAACCTGACCGTTGTTGAGTCATCAGAAGTCAACGCTCTGGGAGAATTCCTGGTGAGAGTCGATTTCAAATTAGACAGCCTTAAAAGCCATCAAGCCATGGATACATCAATCTATTGCGCTTTCGAGGCGAGTCAGGATCAGATACTTTACACTTTGGAAGACAGCCAATATGTCTATTTCAGTATGGACAACGGAACTCGCAAACCAATCAACCTTAACCTGTTTACTCTCGGCTTGAGCAATGCGTTCGACGTTTCGCTCCAATACAATGGAACAGATGAAAACGGTGACCAGAGATATTCAGCGCACGATAGCTGGTTCTGGGAAATAAATGCCGTATTCAGCGAGAGTGCAGGAGGCCTGAAACATCTTGAATACGGATCCAGAGACAATCTAACATATCTTGGAAATCACAGAAGCAAGACGTTCGAGCTGGTGGAATATATCGCTGGCCAGCCCGGCAATAATTGAATAACCTGCAATTACAGAACAGCAAAAGCCCCGCTGGCAATCCATCAGGGCTTTTTATA
>JABHWQ010000532.1 GCA_018657655.1 Chloroflexota bacterium
CGTCGTATGTTATTATGACTCTCTATGCGATTGCTAATCTTGCGTCTGCCTCTCCAGGTTCTGGTGGTGGGTGCGGAGACTCTGCGTCTCGAATGTATTGCGGTGAGCTTGGCACAAAACAGCAGGATAATAGCTGAAACGTAAACCCAGACCATCAGCGCTATTATGGTACCGAGTGAGCCATAGATCACAGTGTAAGGTTTTTGTGGGGTGACGAACGAAATAAACACCTGCTGGGCTGCCCCAAAACCAATCGCGGCAATCAGCGCTCCTCCCCAGATATCGCCCAATCGTATCCGTGCATTGGGAATGAATTTATACAACAAAATAAAGGTTACAAATGCCAGACCGGTAGTGAAAAGAAGCCGGACTGCTTGCCAGAAGACATCTCCGCCAAAGAATCCGCCCACAGCAGTATCGCTGGCTGCCTCGATACCTTTAACAGCAGCGTTTGTGGCAAAAGATGTCAGTAGCAACAACCCCACTCCCAACATCATACCCAGTTCCAGGAATCTCTCCATGAAAAAGGAGCGCGGCGTTCGTATTCCCCAGGCAGCATTCAGGGCCTTTCGGAGCGCACTGAAAACAGCCATGCCACCCCACAGTAGTCCAAGCGTCGCAATTGCACTTGCGGCCACCCATTCATCGTCGACCTCGTTGATGATGTCAGAAATGATTGTCTTTGAGACTGGCAGAAAACCGCTGATAGCCTCGACTACGTTATCTTGGGAATCCGTGTCATGTGTAATAGCACCCACAATTGTGACGGCGGCCAAGCTTAGGGGAAAGATGGTAAGCAGCACGTAATAGGAGATAGATGCTGCCAGGTGCGGGCAGTTATCCGTCAGAAACTCGTTTACTACTTCCCTGATAAAGAGTATCGACTCTTTGGTTTTAATGGCTACGCGGCGTCTCCTGCCCGGAGAAAGGATCAATTTCATTTTTGGAGAGCTCTCTATCAGAATGGTATCAAGGTTCACTCCGGATAGGGCTACAGCATGTATTTAATCGGGGATTGAAGTATTATTCAGCTCTCAAATACCCCCACCCACCAAAGTTCAGTTATCCGACAACTCAATTTGCTGTTTACCCATTATACTATTTTTAAGAAACTTCACCTTGCTGCCGTCCTCAATCTTCAAGACGAAGTCTTGTTCGCCTACGGAGTCAATTTCCCCGAACATTCCCCCGATGGTGATTACTTTATCACCTTTTTGAAGTTCTTCGACAAGCCTTTGATGTTCGGATTGTCGTTTGCGTTGAGGGCGAATCATCAGAAAATAGAAGGCCCCAAACATCAGTACCAGGACTACAAGCATCCCGACTTGTCCCATTATTACAACTCCTTATATTATACTGGGTTAATCAATGTAAGCCCAAATAGTGATACCGATAGACATCAAGAGCGGAGTCACGAGCACAACCAGAATGTTTGCACCCAGAGAAGGAACCAGATTCTCGATGTCGTTATGGTTTTTAACAGCCCCCTTCATGGCTTTGATGGCAAGAGGTATAGTGAGTAACCCGAGCAGTGCCAGGGCAGGGATAGCCTGCGAGATGACGCCGGCTATAATGGTGATGTACGCGAGGATGTTAATCAGTGCATAAATCCTGGCCGCGGCCTGCGTTCCGAGCACTATTGGGATGTGCTTTCTTTTACCGAGCCTATCAGCTTCTGTATCCGGAATTTCATTGATGAGAAGCAAATTGGCAACCAGCAAGAACGTGACTGTTGATACTACGGCAGAGGCGCTGCTATATGTACCATCTTGAGTGAAATATGTTCCCAAGGTGATAAAGGCGAATCCTGCTCCTGCAGCTATCTCGCTCGCACCCGGCAATCTCATGATTAGTGGTGTATAGAGTGAAGCGCAAATTACACCCGCGATGCCAATAGGCAGTATATCCACTCCGTAGACGGTTATAAAATATGTACCAATGCCGATGACTATTGCCAAACTTACCATACCCAGTAACATTACCTCGTTTGGTTTCATCGCGGCCGAAGGCAGGATTCCACTGCCGCCACTGAAAGGGGTTCTGGTAGTCTTGAGGTCTACTCCGGTTTTATAGTCGAAATAGTCGTTGAGAACATTGACCGTTATATGCGCGCATATGGCCCCGATCAATGCGAGCGCAAAGTATAGTCCATGGAAGGAAATCCCATCGTAAAGGGACGCCGCAATTCCGACGAAAACGCATATGGGGGTAAGTATTAAGAATTGCGGTCTGGTTTCTGCAATCCATATTTTCGCAGTGGACATTTGATCCTCCAAACTTCGATATTTGCCATGGCCTATTATAGCGTACTTTCCGTGCCAACAGAATAACAGCTATAGCTTCGAATATCAAGTTAATGCGTATCTGTAGAGTGTCACGTTCGAACGTATATTCTGTCCCCGAAATTAACCCCTAGAGAAGTGGCGGCATTGCCGTTTTTAACCCCTATCTCAAGATGCTCATCACTCCCGATGATAGCCAGGAGTTCGTTACCTGCAGCGTACGATGGGCTTAGTCCTTGAATCAAATGCCCTTTTATTTCGATATTCAGATTCGTTTCTGGGAGGTCCTCGCGTTTTATATTGGTAATCAGATTACCAAAGCGATCGATATGAATCACTTGACCGATAATAGCACCGCCCGGTTCAATCTCCGGCCGAGAGATAGGGAAAGAAACCAGTGAAGTTGTTTGCTCTCCGAATTCATGTAAGGGGATGTCCAAAGAAAGATGAGCCGCCACAGGCGCGAAGATATCGCGTCCGTGAAAGGTGTTGCTCACTCGATCACGCCAAAAACGGGGATTTGTAATAGTGACAGCTTGTACCTTGTCTTTTACCACGTAGCTTAGAACGCCATTGTCAGGAGCAATAAAAATATGCTGGCTAGTTTTTAGTATCACTGCCCTTCTATCAGTACCCACGCCCGGGTCTACTACCACTATGTGAATGGTGTTTTCGGGGAAATACGGGTGTGTTTTGTCTAGAACGTGCGCGGCCTGAAGGATGTTTTGTGGTTCGATATCGTGGGAAATATCAACAATCGTGGCGTTGGGATTGATGCTCAGGATCACCCCTTTCATGGCACCTGCGTAGCCATCGCTTGTGCCAAAGTCAGTGATTAGGGTAATGATCCTGTTGCCTGTGGTCATTGCGGGATGTTACCCTTTCTCGGGGATGTGAGCGAAGTTTGCTATCTAGTCCAGCTTTACACTGAGCGCTGAAATGACCACAAAAATCACTGCCAGGATGATAGTTAATCTGAACAGAGTCTGTTCCACTCCTCGCCGGGTTCGGTACCCCCCGGAACTCTGTGATCCGCCGAATATACCGCCTAATCCGCCCGCGCCTTTCGCCTGAATCAAGACTACAGCAATCAGCGCGATGGAAATTATGATTGAAGCAACGTGAATGGATGAATTCATTGTAATTTTTCCTTAAGTAGTTTATTCACAAGATCAGGCTTGGCCCGACCTTTGGTGATCTTCATAACCTGGCCTACCAGGAATTGTAATGCCTTCTCTTTTCCTTCTCTAAACTCGTCTACAGCCTTGGGATTATCGTTTATTACCTTTTCCACAATCGGTTCGATCTCATCAGTTCCACTGATCTGGGTAAGCCCTTTTTCTTTAACGATCTGGGCTGGTTGCTTGCCGGCATTGAACATCTCCTCGAAGACCTGTTTGGCAAGCTTGGTGCTCAGAGTGCCCTGATCTATTATATCGAGCATCTCAACTAATTGTTCCGGCTTAATCCTGGACTCGGAAATTTCTACCCCTGCTTCATTGAGCAATCGCAGCAACTCCCCCAGCATCCAATTGGCAACGATTTTGGCTCGTCCTTTGGAAAGCTGCTCAACTGTAGCAAGTTTTACACAGGACTCGAAGTAATCAGCAAATTCCCTGGAACCAGTGAGAATATCTGCATCATAATCCGATAGACTATACTCTACCATAAAGCGGGCCTTTTTGGCATCAGCCAGCTCCGGGACCTTATCTTTTATGGCATCGATCCATTCTGAACTGACAGTCAACGGGGGTAAATCGGGTTCGGGGAAGTAGCGATAATCGTGGGCGAATTCCTTGCTCCTCTGTGATACCGTGATTCCTTCATCATCGATCCAGCCTCGTGTCTCTTGAACTAACTGGCCGCCTTCTTCGATCACTTTTCTCTGTCGATCTTCCTCGAATTGCAGGGCAGAGAAAACTGCCTTGAAGCTGTTCATATTCTTGACTTCAACCTTGGGGAAAGCCGTGCCATCTTCTATTGAACGCTGGCTGATGTTGGCATCGCAACGGAAACTCCCTTCCTCCATGTTGCCGCTGGAAACTCCCAAAAAACGCAAAATGCTGTGCAATTTCATCAAATAAAGACGAGCTTCTTCCGCCGAACTCATATCGGGTTCACCGACGATTTCCATGAGCGGCATTCCGGCTCGATTGGCATCCATCAGGCTGTGAGTTTCTCCGGAAGGATCGGTACGGTGCAGGAGTTTGGCTACGTCCTCTTCAAGATGGACGCGCGTGATTTCACATTTTTTCGTAGTACCTTTTATTTCAATCTCAACCCAGCCATTGATACAAAACGGTAGGTCGTATTGGGAGATTTGATAGCCTTTCATGAGGTCGGGGTAGGGATAGTTTTTGCGGTCGAACTTGGTGAAATTGGGTATGGTGCAATTGAGCGCTAAGCCTGTCATTAGGGTATATTCTACTGCCTTTTCGTTGATGGTTGGCAGAACGCCGGGCATGCCCAAACAGACTGGGCAAACGTGACTATTTGGCGGAGAATTGACGTAATCCGCGCTGCAACGGCAGAACATCTTACTCTTAGTAAGCAGTTGAGAATGAACTTCCAAACCTATGACAGTCTCGTACTTCATATGGAAATTTCCCTTGAAACGAGTGTTAGTATAGCAAATCCCGGAGATTTGGAGCAAGGTAACGCAGTTTTGGTGTGAAAGGGAGGGATCAACGGGGGATTTGGTCACGGGAGAATAGTGATAAAGATTCTTAATTTTGTGGGTAAAGTCTTTATGAAGGTAATCGGCCTTGACGTACTTGCGGGCATTGTCAAAGGTCATGGAAAAACATTGAGGTGGTATCTCATGTTCTGCGATATCGGTTGACAGGTATATCACTGCTTGTGAAAAGGATTTAATGCCGCTCGTAATGGCATGGCCCCCCTGTTTTTTCAAGGAATGCCATTACGGTTTGCATGTTGCATTCAGGGATTTCAGGCGGCAGTAGCTTCCATTTCAGATGAAATTTCCTCAACTGAAGGTATTTTCATCTCTGCCAGTGCTACTGAAGTGCCTTCGGAAGAGAACAACTTGTCCAGGTCGAGCAAGATAATCATCCGGTCTTCCAGTTTGGCGATGCCCAGAAGATAGTGAGAATCGCTGGAGGTGATCACTGATGACGGTGGTTCTACAGAATCGGCGGGTATGCGTAACACTTCTGTAACTTCATCAACCAGGCAGCCAATGGGCTTTCCACCGATATCCATTACCACAATTCGGGTATCTTTAGTTTCATCACTCAAAGGCAGGTAAAATACTTTTCGGAGGTCCACTACTGGGATAATCCTTCCTCTAAGGTTGATTACGCCTTCTACGTAGTCAGCAGTTCTTGGCCCTTTTGTTACTTCTTGAATCCGTTCTATGCCGCTAACCGTGCCGATACTGACACCATAAGATTCGCCAGCCAGTGTGAATATTACCAGCTGTTCCAATCCGTCTGTAACGGTATTTATGATTTCACTCATCTCGGCCCCTTTCCTTGTTGATAGGTTTATAATCCAATGGCTCACAGGCTTCTTGCCCATGGTTAATTGCTTTTCCATGTCCCCGCCTCCCATGTTTGTTGGGGGGCGGGGACGTCACACTAAAACCAAACGGTGATCGGTAGGGAGTACACCCGAAAGGCAGTATGCAGTATATAGATTGCATTCCCAGCGCTTTTTAACCAATATCTTTTTTAATCATCAATTGGTACCCCAAAGCATTGTTCAGGATATTTGGCTGCTTACTATCAGTTAAGTTTAAATACAGCTACAGCTTCCTGTAACTCAGCGGACATTTCTCTAAGTGATTGAGAAGAGGCGACAATTTCTTGTACTTGAGCGCCCATCTCCTCAGCGGAGGCAGACACTTCCTCGGTTGCCGCGCTGTTCTCTTCGGCTATACCGGCAATATTCTCGACGGAATTACTCACTTCTTCACTAGTGGAAGCCATTTGCTGAGACGCAGCAGAGTTTTGCTCGGTGATACTGCCAACATTCTCAATAACTGTCACCAACTCGTTGGCGGAAGCGCTTACCTGCTGAGATCCTGCCGATATTTGCTCAATTTGCTGGCTGACGTCATTCGATGCCTTCAGAATACCTTCAAGGGATTCGCCAGCTTCAGTAGCAAGCTGATAACCGGTCTGGACTTCACGGGCACCCTCTTCCATAGCCTTAACTGCTTCGGAAACACCCTTTTGAATATTCCCGATTAAGTCGGCAATCTCCTTGGTGGCTGAGGCTGTTCTTTCGGCAAGTTTCCTCACTTCATCGGAAACTACAGCAAATCCTCTGCCATGCTCCCCTGCTAGAGCCGCCTCAATGGCTGCATTCAGAGCCAGGAGGTTTGTCTGAGCAGCAATATCATCGATCACTGCCACGATCTTACCGATCTCGTCGGACTGTTGGCCAAGGTCGGTTACCTTGGAGGCCGCAATATCTACAGTGGACGTTATCTTTTCCATTCCTTCTACAGTCTGTTTTGCTTTGTCTGCGCCGCTATGGGCAGCTTCAGTTGCTGCTCTGGAACCATCTGCGGCCGCTGCTGCGTTCTCTGCCATCTGATCGGTAGACTGTGAAACCTCATTGATAGCAGCAGATGCTTTTGCAACTCCTTCAGATTGCTGTTGCGATCCTGTTGCTACCTGCTCGATAACACTTGTCAGTTGCTGCATTTGCGAAGCTGTTTGCTGCGCGCTTGAGGCCTGATCTCCGGCGCCTGTGGCCATATCCTGACTAGTGCTGGCTACCTGTTGGGTTGCCTCACCGGCCTGATTAGCTGCTGAAGCCAACTGGTCGCTTGATTCAGCCAGAGCATCCGCACTTTCTTTGATCTTTCCTACCAGTCCTGTCAGACTGTCAATGGCAGTATTGACAGCGTTCTTCATGTTGGCAAGGTCACCCTTGTAGTCTCCTACCACCCTGGATCTCAGATCATTGTTTGATAACTGTGTCATCACCTCGATGGACTCGCTAACCGGCTGTACAATTGCATCCAGCGTGTCATTGATTCCTTTGATTACGTTTTTGAACCCAACAATGGTGTACTTTTCTGTATCTCCACGTTGATCAAGCTGACCTGCGAGTGTAGCCTTCACAAGAGTTTCAACATCGGCTACGGCCTGGTTTTCTTCGGCTATGTTGATCACGTATTCAAGCCCGCCAATTATATTGCCAGCGGCGTCTTTGATAGGCGCGCCGGTGTAGCGTATGGGTAGATCACCTGAAGGTAGTGATGCTATCGTGTCGCTGGTGAACGTGCTGTCTTGCTGCATGGCTCTGGCTGTTCGGCATTCCTCGGTGTTGCAATGCGGAGTATTGAATAAACTGAAACATTTTTCCCCAATACACTCATCCACTGTTCTGCCCGCAGCGTTTGCACTGGCTGGATTCATGAACTTGATGGTCATGTCCCTATCCACCACCAAAACCGGGGTGGGAACCTCGTTGAGGTAGGTAACCTTTTCCTGGGCATCATCCATGGCTTTTTTGGTATCGGTGATGTTTACCACAAATTCCAGTGCCCCGGTGATGTTGCCCTCTGTGTCCTTGATCGGTGCTCCGGAGTACTCAATGGGAATGTTCAATCCGGAAGGATCGACTATCGTTTGCTCGGTAAAGATGCCGTCTTTGGTCATTGCCTGGTTGCAGGCACATTGGTCCGTATGACAATGAGATGTTTTGAACAGGTCATAGCACTTCGTGCCAATGACGTCTTCAGGTGTCAGCCCGGCCACGCCGGCACCCGCTGGGTTCATGTAGTTAATGGTGAAGTCTCTATCGATGGTCATCACCGGGGTGGGTATATCGTTGAGATAACTCACCTTCTCATTGGCATTATCCATAGCCGCCTTGATCTCAGTTTTCTGCCTGGTGATGTCAGTGGCGTATTTAACGACTTTGAAAGGTTTACCGTTAAGGTCTTTGATAGGTGTATACGAAGCTTGAATCCAAACCTCCTTACCACCTTTTCCGAAGCGCTTGAACTCGCCTACCTGGGCTTGGCCCTGGTTGAGCGCCTCCCAGAACTGCTGGTACTCAGCGCTCGCTTTGTAGTTTGGCTCCACGAACATGCTATGATGCTGATCTTTGATTTCATCGAGGGAGTATCCCAGCGTGTTCAGGAAATTGTCATTTGCCGTGATGATCGTGCCGTCCAGGTTGAACTGGATTACTGCCTGCGAAGTACTGATACCATCGATCTGGCCCTGATAGTCGGCGTTTTTGAGCTTCTGCCCGGTGACGTCGGTGGCGTATTTAACGACTTTGAAGGGCTTACCGTTGAGGTCTTTGATGGACGTGTACGAGGCTTGAATCCAGACCTCCTTGCCACCCTTGCCGATGCGCTTAAACTCGCCTACCTGGGCTTGGCCTTGGTTGAGCGCCTCCCAGAACTGCTGGTACTCGGCGCTCGCTTTGTAGTTTGGCTCCACGAACATGCTGTGATGCTGACCTTCGATCTCATCGAGGGAGTATCCCAGTGTGTTCAGGAAGTTGTCGTTGGCCGTGATGATAGTACCGTCTAGATTGAACTGGATCACCGCCTGCGAGGCGCTGATGCCCTCGATCTGGCCCTGATAGTCGGCCAGTTGTTGCTGAACCGTTTTGAGTTCTTCCTGACACTTCTTATTGGCCATTGACGCGTCCGTATCCGTTACAGGTTTCTGTTTTTGTACCACAGTATCCTCCTTGCCTTTGGTGTATTGTTTTTGTCTCCAGTCTCAAAAGGGCAAATCACTTGATCAGAATTCTACTCGCGTTGCATACACGGACACCTCCCCACTCATTTCAGAAATTCTATCCTTGCAGCCTCGGCTGTAACATTCTGTACATCGTCATCCGTAAATAGCCGCCAACAGTTCCTGTCTCTGGATACATTGCATCTAATGACACCTTCCTTAAGCCAGCGGAAAAGGGTACTTCTGCTTATGTTTGCCATTTGACAAGCCTCGGTGGTTCTATAGTAGGTTTTACTATCTACAATCATAGGCATGGGGATGACAGCCTCCGTTGGATTCATTTCATATGAAAAAACGACGCCATTGTATAGCGTTATCCTTTTGCTCAAAAAAGTAATTTGCTTTAATGGGTGGGCATGGCAAATCTCTAATAAGCTTGGCCTCAACATTTATCGTTTCAAGTTCGCTTTTTGCAAATAATCCTCTCATTTTTATTGAACATGGTTCGCGGACTCTTCTGAGGGAGGGAAGAAGCGGCCCCTCCCTCCCTGAAAAAGAGATCTCTGGCTACAAAGAAGCTCTTGATTTAAATAGACCGGTATCGTCGTCAATAGGGGGATTTTGTTGGCTCAAATACCGTTTACATATCCAGAGTGTTAGTAGGATACATGGATCACGTTACGATAACGCTACGACGAGAGGTGCAAACATTACAAAACCATAAAAGTTTGGCCTAAATTCATCGCATCCTTAATCTCTATGTCGGATTGAATTCCCCGCAGCTTGTTGCGTTGGTTTCATTCTCGCGAAGGCAAGGATCTAGGTTCCACATAAGCTTTTTGGGCTTTCCGGAATGACATACAAAGACCTATTGCTTGTGGTGTGGTGGTTCATTGAAGCGAGGGGAGAAAAAGAAAAGCGTCTTTCTTTTGGAAAGACGCTTTAAAGCATTATCTGTCTGCAGGAAGTATAGGCCTATTTAGAACTGGACTCCTTTTCTATTGTATACCCCATATCGTGCTTTGTTAGAATGAACATGGGGTTTTTGCTATCTTCTCCCAGTTTCTGTCTTAGGCGTGTGATATTCACTCGAAGCATTTCATGCTCGCCAACGTAATCATCTCCCCATACTTTTTCCAGTATCTGGTCAGGCGTGAGTACACGACCAGCATTTATTGCCAGATATGATAGCAATCTGTATTCCGTAGCAGTCAGATCCAACTCTTGGCTGTTTAAAGTGGCCTTATGTGAGGTGTAAACTATTTCAAGACCATCACGTGAGAATGTTTCTCTCTTGCGCTCCTCCCAGCGTTTGGCACGACGTAGTGTTGCTCTTACCCGTGCTGCCAATTCCTTTGAAGAAAAGGGCTTGGCTATATAATCATCGGCGCCAGCATCCAATCCCAGGACTTTCTCTTCGTCATCATCCATTGCAGTTACCATGATTATCGGCACCGGAGAAAACTCTCGGATGCGCTTGCACACAGTGAGTCCGTCCATACCGGGCATCATTATATCCAGCAGTATAAGGTCAGGGGTGTTTTCGTCAAGGAAGTTGAGAGCAGACTGGCCATCAGCAGACTTCTGCACATCGTAGCCCTCTAACTCAAGTACGCGTCGCATCACCCGTAACATGCGCACGTCGTCATCAACTACCAGGATACGCGTTTTCTTGGCTGACATATAGGTACTCTTTTTCAGTTGGGGAGGAGTTTTTTAACCGTATCTCGTAATTCGCCAGCAGTTAGCGGTTTTAAAAGGAAATCGGCAGCTCCCATCTCAACTGCTTTGTCTTGATTCGCCTGCTCAACTGCGGCACTGAACACAACTATGGGAA
>JABHWQ010000483.1 GCA_018657655.1 Chloroflexota bacterium
CCCCATTCCCAATCATCGCTTTCTGTCTGATCGATCATGTCCCAATCGCCATCCATAACAGCCTTGGTAACTTCACCATCTGCAACAGTTATGAGGACTTCGTGATATGTTCTTTTTTCGGAGAGTTGCTCGCCTGTCCGGTCGCCATAGCCCTCATATTTGCTGGAAAAGCTAAATAGATACCTCCATTTGTCAGGACCTACAGCTTCTTCCCCAAGAGCTTGTTCGACGGATCCTTTAATTCCATCGTAGGTAAAAGTGGGGCTTTCGCCAAGAAAGTCTTCAGCGATTTGAAAGCTCTTCTTCTTAATTTTCCACGGAGAGTCATCAGCGAAATTGGAATCTTCGTCATCAGCGCAGGATACCAGCAATAATGGGACCAAACCAGTAACCATGGCTATTAAGAGTATTGTGAGTTTGTTCATGCTGATACCGTTTATTATTCCGCCCATTTGATAATCATTTATTTTTTCGCCCATGGCATATTAGTATTAAATATGCCATATCAGCAATGTATGACGCAAGCTCTTTATAGGTCGATTTTAAACAGATTTGCTGTCCTACGTGACAAGACATACTCACCAATTCACTTGATTTTGACTAAATGGCCAGATACACTACCCTCGGTAACACTATTCAATTCGGTCAAATAAACGATTTCTAGCAACACCCGGGAATATCTGTCGTCAATTGAGGTGCTTCAAACCTGACTCTTTCAATTTCCGATTCGTGCATATTGTCTTCCATGGTCCAAAAGTGGATCTCTCCACGTGCTATCCTGAAAACAGCCAACAATGGATCATTGGGCATTCCAGTACCGATCTCCTTAAGAAATGGTCGATCTGCCAACAGTGCCGTTTTTAAGGGCATGTCGTCGATAAATTCAATCTCGCCCATCACTCGCATCATTCTACCAACACCCTGAGTACCCGAAGCGAAATAGCACACCTCTATTTTGGGATTTGCTTTGAGTTGTCGGTATACCGACTTACTGGCCCCGGTATGAAAGTAGAATCCGGATTCATCGGCAAACCACATCATGAATCCTCTAACATGAGGTTGATCACCATCTGTAGTAGCTAACCAGCAAGACTGGTTAGCATTAGCAAAATCTATACATTCTTGAAAACCCATTGCTTTCCCTCCATGGATATCATATGAAAATGCGATTATCACAGAAACTCTCTGATTTAATGACCAACCAGTTCCTCAGCATTTCTAAACAAAAGTCGCTCCAGTATACCATGAATCTCTTGTTTAGTTTTGCCTTTATTACAAAGCCTTTCGATAGCATCCAGTATTCCCTCAAACTGAAACAATAGTAACGGAGCATCAAGGATAATACCGGATTCCAGCACAAATGTCTTTATCTGTGCTCCGAAATTCTGGCTCACAAGAGCTGTAATCACGTTTCCATTGTCGTTATCGTCCACCAGAACGCGCTCTCCATTAACGATTCTAAACATAACATATCTTCCCCGCTCAACCAGGGCAAAATCGATATCAGTACCAAAAAGCAGTTTGACCTTGCTTTCTAGTGCCATCGAAATGACTGAAGGGATGGTCACCGCGGAAATATCCATCCAGACAGATTCGTAAAGATCGTTAAGTTCCATAAGATTCAGAAGATCTTCCATTTTGGCTGGAGTCTGCGCCTGGCCCAAGTGCGCCAATATGATTTTGAGATTCGGGTATTTTATGACAATCCGGACCAGTTCATCTTTCAAGGATTGCTTTATCCGGGGCGAAACCACCAACTGAGGCAGGTGTACGACCAACGGCAATCCATTGGTATTAGCGATAACAAGAGCCTCAGGGTTAAGCATTTCAAAAAGACTTATATCAGAAATGACACCTCTGCTAACATTGGGAGAAGCCATGCGCGGAGTCATCTTGAATCCCTTCGCGCCACGATCAACCCATCCCTGAATCTGCCCGCTATCCATCCCCGGAGTAACCACAGCAAAAGGCACCACTTTTTTCGAATCATCCGCGACCATAGATTCACGTTCCGAAAGGAGAAGGGTGTTCTTCTTTGCCAGATCATAGGCCGGAAGTGGCGTATCAAAAATCACCGAGGTGAAACCGATACCTTCATCTTCGAACAGCTCTCTGTAAAGTCGATTCACATCCTCGACAGTAAAGGAATACTGCGGCATCAGTTCAGGGGGAGCTTCACCGATAGTGTCTTCTTTCCCGGAAGAAATATGGGCATGACAATCACAGATAGCCCTGATTTTGTAGTCCTTCAGAGTTTGAAGAAAACGCAGGAAAATGTGACTGGTCTTGATTTCATCTATGATGGCGGGGAGATACGGGTTCTTCAGTTCGTTGCCCATTCCTAATCGATTAGTGAGGACGTTCTTCTACGAGAATAGTTGTCTTGAATGAAAGGCGCAACTCACTTCTTTGGTTCTTTACTTCGATGAGAGAACATACTATGCCGGCATCATGGCGAGAATTGGATTCGCGCTTCTCGACACATTCCGCTAGAATCGAAATTCTATCGTCGGGATAGACTGGAGTGGGAAAGCGGACCTCATCCCACCCGAAACCTGCCATCGCAGCTACTACAGAATCACCCTGAACCGCTAACCGGTTAACGATCCCGATTGTATATATGGCCGGGGCGATGATCCCGCCACTGGGAAATGATTTGGCTAGTTCCTCATCGGTATGGAATGGCTGGGGATCCCATTTCCGGGATAACTCGATTGCTTCCTCTTTATCGACAGTGTATTCACCCAGTTGCTCTTTCTGGTGCAATTCGATGTCTTCAAAGTAAACCCAATCCATAATTTGGCTCGCCCTAGCTACGATCTTGCTTCAACTTCGCGGTAAGCATTGGCACAACCTCGAACAAATCGCCCACTATGCCATATGTCGCGACTTCGAAAATAGGGGCGTTGGGGTCTTCATTTATGGCCACAATCATGTCAGATGTCTGCATCCCCGCGAGGTGTTGCACGGCACCCGAAATCCCACATGCAATATATAATTTAGGACATACGGTTTTGCCGGTCTGCCCCACCTGATGCGAATATGGAATCCAA
>JABHWQ010000534.1 GCA_018657655.1 Chloroflexota bacterium
ATGCCAGTTGTATTAACTCGGAGTGGGAGCCTGCGTTAAAAGCGATTTCCCTGTCTTCAGCTAGAGTCTTGGCCACGTATACTTCCATATCGTAAAGGTTTCCAAAAGGTGGCATCGCTCCAATAGTACACCCGGGAAAAAGGTCTTTGAATTCCTGCTCACTGGCCAGTTCAACACTATTTGCTCCCGTAGCTTTCTGAAGGAGATCGAAGTCTATTTTGTAGGAAGCTGGCAGAACAGCCATCGCCATTTTACCATCAAGCTTGACTATCACTGTTTTGGCCAGTTCTTTGCCGGAAATGTGGGCCGAGGCTGCTATTTCTTGAGCAGTATAAACTGTAGAGTGACTGATGGTAACGTATTTGATGTTGTAGCTGTCGAGGAATGCCTTTAGTTTTTTTACCGGCATAATAACCTCCTTTTTTGGTAATCTTGTAGTCTTTGGCTTTGTATTTTTGGTGATGCGTACGTTAGATTCGTTTGCAGACTAGGCGGACCTAATCGGAAGAACCGTGCAAGATACCTCGTGCATTACCTTATCAGCCAGTTCAGAGCTGCATGAAGGAACAATCATTTACCTGTACATTTCACTTTCCCCATTTCTGTGTGACTTGATTTACTCTCTGTGCGTCACTCATGCCAGCGAGCCCATTCCAGTTCTTGTAGCTGTTGCTTGAACGTGTCATGGCCGTGTGATCCTGTCTTTGAAAGCACGGCATTTTCCAGGGCGATAGCTCCCATGTTGGCAGCGATACCTATGAAATAGATATCGTCGTTTGTGAAATGCCGAGGCTTTTCGGAATAGACTCTCATTACCCCTATGACTTCTCCTTTGAGTAAAATGGGAACAGTGAGAATGGAAGCAATACCTTCTTTTCTGGCTTGCTCTCGATATTGAATTCTTTTGTCCTCCGTTGCGTCAAAGATGGCGACTGGCTTGCCATCCATTGCTTCGGATATACTTTTATCTGCCAATACCGGACCTTTTGTGACATACCGGTCACTCAGTCCGTACGTGGCTGTATGGTATAGGTGCTTCCTGTCTGGTGTGAGGAGCATTGCCGCGCAGCCCTTGGCCCTCACCTCTTGTGCAACGCTCTCCACAATGGAATGGAGCACGGTCTCGATGGTTTGGGCGGAATTAACCACTGCTGCCACTTCATACAGGTTCTGACAATACCTGGGCTCAGTTTTTAAAGCCATACCATCCTCCTTACCTCTCTCAGATGATTTCGGAACATTTGTCCAATAATGACATGAAGTTCAAAAGCCTGGCGTTGTGGGGGGCTCTTTCATTTCTTCAGCAGGAACCACAACATCCCCGAACATCCATTCATTATCCAAAGCTGCGTGCCACTCGAGCATGTCGTGTCTGAACGTATCGTATTCCTGTTCCACGGACTCATAAATGCAGACATTCTCAAGAGCAATGGCGCCGAGATTGGCAGCAGCGCCGACAAAATAGATGTCATCATCGGTGAAATGGTACAATTCGCTAGTGTATACTCTCATAACACCAATGATCTCATCTCTGAGCATGACTGGGATCGAAAGAATAGAAGCGATCCCTTCTTTTTTAGCCTGCTCCCGATATTGAATCCGCTGATCTTCAACTGCATCATAAACAGCAACAGGTGTCCCTTCCAGTGCTTCGCTAATGCTCTTGTCGGTAGATAATGGGCCTTTTCGAAGGTACCAATCGCTTAGCCCGTAGGCCGTGGCGTGAAGCAAAAACTTTTTGTCCCCTGAAAGAAGCATCAGTGAACAACCTTTGGCGTCCAGTGACTGTGTCACCTTTTTTACGATATAGCGTAGAACGGAATCGGATGTGCTGGCTGAGCTTACTTTTGCGGCCAACTCATACAAGCTTTGATAGTAATTGCGTTCAGTTGCAATTGCCATGGCATCTCCTTTCATCCAGGATTTTGATGACGTGAACAACGTCCTGTTGGCAGTAAGAATGCTATGTGGTAAAGGGAGCCCTATTCAATGTTTAGTCTATGCATAGGTACCACCCCCTTTTGCTAAGAGGTGACGAGGTTTGAGTGCGTCACTCGATCGGTTTGGCAATTGGCGAAGAGTTGCCCCGCAATAGCTAAGCAGCCCTTTTTTAATGAGGCTTCCAGTAGTGTTTCCCAACCGTCCCGGACAACCTGTGTGGTACATGGCGCACCTCGATCAGAAACTCCGGCCGATGGAAGAGGATTCAAATATACTCCCATTATGGTTTCTTGTCAACACCCCTACGCGTGCGATTTAATCTAGGTATAAACACATGATAATCAGGATGCAAAGTTATGCCGTAATTCTGGTGAAGTTGACGTGAATGATGTACGTCTACTTGGCCCATAAAAAGGCCAAACCTCCCACCTGGGAGACATAGCCTCCATTAATGAACCCAAGTTAAGCGGCTAGTATGGCGCTTTAGCTAGCTCTTGCCGATCCTGAATACCTTGGTGCCGCACTTAGGGCATACACCCTGCGTTGCAGGCCTACCATTTTTCATAGTGATCTTTTTGGGGCTCTTGATTTCCTTCTTGGCGCGACACTTCATACAGTATGCTTGCATAGGTACGCCTCCTTCATTTGCCGTGAATAATGAACAAAGTTCGCGTGGAATGTCAATACTTAAAGGGTCAAAATACCGTAAAGCGATCACTTATCTGTATTTAATGAGTCGTTTTTGCTGTTTTTCTTTCACTTGCCTGAAGAATGTCTCGGGACGTATAATGCTATCAAGTCTGTCGGTGAGATTTGGACGAGATAAATAGGAAATGGAGAGAGGTAAACGAGTGAAGAAACTGAAAATTATTCTGGCATCAATTGGCATTCTTATGCTCATCGTGGGAACGATAGCTTGTGATGGAGGGGAAGGAACGCCCACCCCAATACCCACCCCGACGCCTACACCGGGTGTTAATACAGTTGTTTTTCCTGATCCCAATCTTGAAGCAGTGATTCGTCAAGTGATCGAAAAGCCGGTTGGTGATATATGCCAGTCTGACCTTGATGATATCATTTCTTTGGGTGGGGATTATTCGGATATCAGTGACCTTTCGGGTTTGGAACGGTGTCAATACTTGGGAAACCTTTCTCTTGTGGGAAATCAGATAACGGATATCTCCCCAATTGCTGAGCTCACTGAACTTACTGTGCTTGTTCTCGGCGATAACCAAATCAGCGATATCTCTCCTCTGGCTAATTTAAATTATTTGGTGGATCTTGCTCTTTATATTAACCAAATTGACGATGTCTCCCAACTATCGAATCTTACCAAATTGAAAACGCTTTGGCTTATGGGTAATCAGGTTAGTGATATTTCTGCCCTTTCCAACCTTACTGCCCTTACAACCCTGTTTCTTGAGGACAACCAGGTAAGTGACCTATCACCGCTATCCGGCCTGACTAACCTGATCGCTCTTGAAATTAAGAGTAATGAGATCACCGATATTTCTCCTTTGGTGGAAAACAGTGCTTTGGGAGAAGAAGCTATTGTGGATTTGCAGGGCAATCCCTTAAGCGATACATCTCTGGAAGTTTATATTCCTCAACTCGAGGAACGAGGAGCGATGGTTTTCTGGGGCCCATTTGCTAGACCGGAAGAAACTCAAACCTAATCCAGCTTGGATTGTAGTTATTTAGTGAGATTATTCAAATATTATGGACATTGAGAGATAAGATGGAAATGAAGAAAATAGTGGTATTGCTCGTGATACCGGTGTTGATGATATCTACCTTTGGTGTATTCGGTTGTGGTAGCTCAGACAAAGATATTTCTTTCCCCGATCCTAATCTTGAATTAGCAATTCGCGGGGAAATTGGGAAACCGACTGGAAAGATCGAAAGATCAGACCTGGAGGAACTGACCACTATTTGGGCTGATAGCCGAGGTATTGTTGATCTGACTGGTTTGGACCAATGTACGAACTTGACTGTACTCAATCTCCAGGGAAACCGGATAACCGATATTTCTCCAATCGTCGATATTGAAGGACTTACTACCCTGTATTTGGCTGAGAACTTGATCGACGATATCTCTCTCTTGGATAACCCCAATCTTACCAGTCTTACTGAACTCCACATCTGGGGCAATGAGATAAGTGATCTCTCCCCACTTACCAATCTCACCAATCTGGCTACTCTCTCACTTTCCGAAAACAAAATAACCGATCTCTCTCCGCTTGCCGGCCTTGTTAACTTAAACTGGCTCCATCTTTGGGGAAACAGAATAAGCGATCTCTCCCCACTTGCCAATCTCACCAACCTGGACTTTCTGAGCCTTGATGTAAACCGGGTCAATGATGTCTCTCCTCTTTCCAGTTTAGTCAGCTTGACTCGGCTTGAGCTCCAGACAAACCGAATAAAAGATATCTCTCCCCTGTCAAGTCTCACCAATCTGACTGGCTTAGCCCTTGGGGGAAATGAGATAAGCGATCTTTTCCCGATTACCAATCTCACCAATCTGACCGATCTTGTTCTTTGGGGAAATCAGCTAGAGGATATTTCCCCACTTTCCAGTCTGCCCAATTTGTCCATGCTCTATCTTTTTGAGAATCGGATAAATGACCTTTCCCCGCTGGTTGAAAACAGTGGTCTTGCTGAGGGAGTCTCTATCTATTTGGAGACCAATCCCTTGAGTACCGTTTCGATAGATGAGCATATCCCTGAGCTGCAGGAACGAGGTGTGGAAGTTGTATGGTGAAATTCATAGGCTAAGTAGTCGAATGCGATGAAACTGCGGGTTTGCAATAGTGATTTTGTGGGCGAAGAAAACAGGATCAAGAAAGCGGGCAGTGAATTAAGGAATCTCTGAATAAGTCTCGAATCATGAGATAATAGTGACAGGATTTATTCAAGGGGATTTACCGATGATAAATGGGCCATCGTTTGCCAGCCTCGCCTATGACAATCAGAAGAAAAGGACCCGCCGGGAAAAGTTTCTGACGGAGATGGACCAGGTGATTCCGTGGGCAGATCTTTTAGAGATTATCAGGAAGCATTATCCCAGAGCGGGGAACGGTCGTCAGCCGATGCCACTGGAGCGGATGCTGCGAATCTATTTTATGCAGCAGTGGTACGGGCCTTCATGCCGAAATACCACAGGTTCCCTTTCTTCGTCTGTTTCATCTCAGAGTCTCGTGCCCGATTTTGATTTTTGGTCGATGGAGGTGCATTTATGATGGTGGCATCCCCACCCGAGAGGGAAGCGTCTGTTCTGTCCGGGTAGGCTGCACGCTCGCGAAACTTCATAAAGTTCACATCGCTATCTTGCCATCGTGCGTGCTCAAAAGGAGGTGCCTCCACTGCGCAGACGTAGGACAGATTCCGCCTTCACCAAATACGGACACGATCTGACCTGCGATTTCTTCGACTTCCTGCTCAGATTCCGCCATGGTACCTCCTTCGCGCCTGTCATCTAGCGCCGCGCTCACCGGAAAATTCGGAGCGCGGCGAGTAATTTATTCGAGTGTAGCGCA
>JABHWQ010000340.1 GCA_018657655.1 Chloroflexota bacterium
ATTTCCTCATCACGGACGAGCGTAGGTGATTCACCGGTGGTACCTACTATCACCAAACCATCGCTCCCGGAATCCAGTAGGGCAAGCGCTAGCTTCTTCGCTTGTTCATAATCGATTTCCCCGTTTTCATCAAAAGGGGTTACCATCGCAGTCAAAAGGCGACCAAGCTCTCTCATCCGTTTACTCCTTTTGGGAGTAGCCCCTGTTGAACTATTTCTTCAGCAATTTGGACCGCATTGAGAGCGGCTCCTTTGCGAAGATTATCGGACACGATCCACATCGCTAGCCCGTTGGGATTTGAGAAATCGGCACGTATTCTCCCTACGAACGTTTCATCACGGCCAGATGCGACCAGCGGAAGAGGGTATAGATTGATATCAGGGTCATCGGCAACTTTCACGCCAGGCGATCTACTCAGAATCACTCTTGCCTCCTCAGGACTCATTGGTTTGCTGAATTCCACATGGACTGCTTCGCTATGACCTACAAACACAGGAACTCGCACACAGGTTGCGGAAATAGCTATCTCATTGGCATGCATGATCTTCCAGGTTTCCTGTATCATCTTCATTTCTTCTTTGGAATAGCCGTTGCCTAAAAACACATCAATATGTGGCAGTACATTGAAAGCTATTTGGTGAGGGTAGATGTGTGGTGTGGTTTCCTGCCCCTCAAGTGCCTGCTTGGTCTGGATCGAAAGTTCTTCCATAGCTGCCTTGCCGGTACCTGCAACTGCCTGATAGGTATCAACAATGATCCGTTTTATGGGATTGACTTTGTGTAACGGATTAAGCGCAACCACCATTTGAATAGTGGAGCAATTCGGATTTGCGATAATACCTTTGTGTTTTTTGATGTCCTCTGGATTAACTTCTGGAACTACCAGCGGGATTTCGGGTTCCATCCTCCAGGCAGAACTGTTATCGATGACGATTGCCCCGGCTTTTGCTGCTACTGGCGCGAAATCGCGACTTCGCGACGCGCCGGCTGAAAACAGCGCAATATCCACGTTCTCAAAAGACTGATGAGTGGCCTGTTCAACCTCAATTTCCTGATCTCCGTAGGTGATCTTCTTGCCAGCTGAACGTTCCGATGCCAGCAAACGAAGAGAAGACATCGGGAAATTGCGTTGTTTGAGAATCCTTATAAACTCCCGGCCCACAAGTCCTGTTGCCCCAAGTATTGCTACACGAGGATTTGCCATTTCTATTCTTTCTCCAATCCCAAAAGCTTGTCCAATCCAATGATCAGTCCTTTTGACTTGACCACTTCTCTAACGGCCGTGGTAATACCTGGGCCAAATCCTTCCCGACTGATCTGATCATGGCGAATCTTCAAAGTCTGTCCAGTACTGCCAAGAATCACTTCCTGATGAGCCATATATCCCGGAGACCGCACGCTATGCAATGCAATTCCCTCATACTCAGCACCTCTTGCACCCTGTAGCGATTCTTTTTGAGTTTTGGGATAAATGAAACCTTTTCCTCTGGATTCAACCATACCTTTTGCTGTTGTTATGGCTGTCCCTGATGGTGAGTCCAGTTTCTGTTCATGATGCATTTCGATGATCTCTGCATAATCGAAATATTTGCCGGCTATCTTCGAAAGATGCATCATAAGTATCGCCCCCAGCGAAAAATTGGGGACAACCACTGCTCCGACATCATGTTGTTTGGTTAGACTATCGATCTCTGCCAGGTCCGTTTCAGAAAGCCCCGTAGTTCCTACGACGAAATTGACGTGGTATTTGGTTCCAATCCGCACAGCCGGCATCGCGGCGTCATGCTGAGTAAAATCAACGATGACATGAGGTTTGGAGCTTTGAATAAGGGATTCCAGTTCAATAGAAAGAGGGATTTCACCTGACCCATCCGGAAGTTGAAGCTGATTGCGGCTAGCGTTTGCATCTACCGCAGCAACAAGTTCCAGTTCCGGATCGCGGAAGACGGCGTTGATCACCGCTTGTCCCATCTTGCCCAGAGCCCCGTGGGCCAAGACTCGTATAGGTTCCACAACTCCTCCTTATCTCGGAGGCCCAGGATTATTGAAGGGCTTCCTTGGAGGAGCATTTCCTGGGCGGTCTTGTGATGATTCATCGGATGGTCCGTTAAGCAAGGCCTTTCGAGAGAGTTTGATCTTTCCCTGGGGATCGATCCCGATGACCTTGACCGTGATTTCTTCGCCGAGGGAAACTACATCTTCAACAGAGGCAACGCGATAGTTCTCCAACTCGCTGATATGAACCAGCCCATCTTTGCCCGGCAGTATCTCTACAAAGGCACCAAAGCCGGTAATCGAAGTCACTTTCCCTGTATATATCTCACCGACTTTTGCTTCTTTGGTAAGGCCCTCTATGATGTCGATTGCCTTTTGGGCCGACTCTTCATTCGGAGCTCCGATGACAACTGTGCCATCGTTTTCGATATTGATAGTTGTCCCGGTTTCTTCCTGGATGGATCGTATCACACGCCCGCCGGGACCAATAATGGTCCGAACTTTCTCTGGATCTACAGAGATCTTAGTCATCTTGGGAGCATACTTCGAGACTTCGCTACGGCTTTGATTAATAGTCTCATTCATGCGGTCCAGTATGAAAAGCCTTCCCGTTAGCGCCTGTTTCAATCCAGCCTCGATGATTTCGTAAGACATACCTTTGATTTTAATGTCCATTTGCAACGCCGTAATTCCCTCACTGGTCCCTGCAACCTTGAAATCCATATCGCCGAAGAAGTCTTCTATTCCCTCAATATCGGTAAGAACCGCAAATTTGCCATCAGGCTGGGTTATAAGCCCCATTGCAACCCCAGCTACTGGTGATTTGATTGGAAC
>JABHWQ010000536.1 GCA_018657655.1 Chloroflexota bacterium
CAGCTTTGATATCAGGCAATCCGATGACGATATCAGCTATCTTGGTATGGATGAACTTGCCGTATGTGTTGAGGGAAAAAGGGATAGTGGCGGAATGCAGTCGCTTTGCAGTGATGCAACCTCCTACGCACCTGTTAGGAATGTTATTGGCCACACCGGACTATTGACGGACATTGGCAAGTTACATCTGCATATTACGTACGAGAACATCAAGGCTCGAGTCAAGACGCTGGTTTCAGGGGATGACGGGTAAGCTCAAATGTTTGCCCTAGATAACATGATGGCGAGCTGCCTGAGCCAGATTACCGATACACTTGGATCTAATTTGATGATTATTTGTTCGATTTATCTTCTACGCGTTTAAGCTGTATGGGTCAGTATATGCTTGACGATCGTCTTTCCTATAATCTGCCCCAGACGAACCGGAACGGCATTCCCAATATGGGTCGACAGACGTTCCGCTGATATCAACTCTTCGGGTAGATCTTTGGGAAAAAACTCGTAATTGGGGGGAAAGGTCTGCAATAATGCCCCTTCGCGCAGAGAAAGCGCCCTATCTTGTTCTGGATGTCCGAATCGACCCGATCCAAACGAATTAAACTGAGTCGTAATCGTGGGAGAGGGTGTATCCCACTCCATACGGGCATAGACAGAGCTGTAAGTCTGACCTGATGATCGCCGATGGCATGGGGCTAACAAGCTCTCATCCCAATCCCGCCAACTACCTCCTGGTCTAGATTTTTGAATGCGCTCCAGATTGATCTCCGTCAAGCCTCGAGCCCTATGCAAGCGATCTTGAGTAGATACACCTCCAGCAGGGATTGGCTCCAAGTCACCGATGGTCTCACGAGTCATTTTCGGTGATGTGGCTTTGCTGGGATCAAGGCTAATAGGGCCTAGGCGTGAAGCCAGCATGACCAATCGTTTTCTTTTTTGAGGAATGCCGTACGCAGTACAGTCGACTACCTCGGCACTGATTTCATATCCGAGATCTTCCTCAAGTTCGGTTATGAAATCGAGGAAGATGTCCTGTTTTTGAAGTAGAGGGACGTTTTCCATAGACACAACGTCGGGTTCAAGCTCCTTCAGTACTTTCCCAAACTTTTTTATCAGCCCCCATTTCTTGTCTTTCCGCATCCCCTTGTATTTCTGTGTATGGGCACTGAAGGGTTGGCAAGGCGCACAACCGACGAGAATCCGCACCCCTTTTGAGGGATAAAGATCGTTCAATAGATCCGGAAGATCGGGATCTGCGATGTCCATACCTATGAATTTAGCTCTTTTGTTATTCTTTTCGTAGGCGAATTCGCAGGTAGAATCGAGGTCGACTCCAGCAAGCACGCGAATTCCTGATTTAATTAATCCATGCGTTAACCCACCCACACCGCAGAACAGATCTACGGCCGCAGCGTTCCGAAGCATGCCAACCTCCCCTTGAAAGACTTGCCTATTTATCCACCGCTATACAAATTTACACTACAAAGGAACTCCCCTGCAAGCCGAATCTCCTCTTCGGCTCTCGCTATTACTCACAGCCACAACCCAATGCCTATGAACATGGCACCGGTATTCGGTCCATGCGAGCAGCGACTGGGGCAACTCATGGAAATCCACGGTTAATGGGATCGACCGATACACAGCTGAGCTTGGATAAGCTACTTGCGGATGCACGGGTAACTGTCCGTGAATCCGCTGAAGAACCACGGAATATCGAAGGGTTCGAACGAGACGAGACGCCTGTCGAAATAGCACCCTTACCCGGGTTAGGCAACCTACTTGAAGAAGCCCGTGCCAATCCTGAGCGATATGAGATAGATGCGGCGGAAAGGCTCTTGCGGAGGATTATGGCGACGCGAGCCGGTGGAAAGGTGGTCTCCATAGTACCCATATCCGGTGCCCCCTCGTCCGATACACCCGATGCCTTATTCGATGCGGCCTGGCTCCGACTCGATCAACGTCCGGCCAATGCTACTCCAACCCGCCTGGCTCCTGTCAAAGTCGTCGATCTATTCTGCGGCTGTGGGGGGATGACGCTGGGGATATCTGAAGCGTGCAGGGCGCTGGGGTTGGAGATGGAATGCGTATTGGCCTCAGATATAGACCCGATTGCGCGCCAGACTTATAATGCCAATTTCCATCCTCAGCATTTACTTGAAGATGTGACCCAGGAAGTGTTAGATGGGTCACTTGGAGATGAGCCCACATCCGCAGAGAAGATATTGGCGGAGAAGGTGGGGACCATAGATCTTTTGGTCGGTGGACCTCCCTGTCAGGGGCATTCCAACCTCAACAATCATACACGAAGGAATGATCCCAAGAACCGATTGATTGAGTCCATGGCTCGCTTCGCCGAAGTTGTCGATGTTCGGCATATCATCATCGAAAACGTGCCGACTGTGCTCAATGACCAGACCCGTTCCATACATACGACGAAGACAGCATTGATGGGTTTGGGGTATCGGGTAGAGAGTGTGGTGCTGAATGCAGCGGACTACGGGGTCGCACAGCAGCGGAAGCGGTATTTTCTAGTAGCCTCCAAAGATCTCCCAGTCAACACGAGCATGAGCCATCACCTAGGCTTGAGGCAACTCGGAGAATACAGGGTTACAAGGCGATCCTTCGGTTGGGCATGTGAAGGCCTGGAATGCGCAATAGAAGGAAATTTCGATACTCCTCCGCAGACCTCGGAAGAAAATAAACAGAGAATCGAATTCCTTTTTGATAAGGGTGATTACAATCTTCGCAAGGATCAGAGGCCCGAGTGTCATAGAAACGGCACCACGTATACTGCAGTCTATGGAAGACTAAAATGGAATGAGCCAAGTCCAACTATCACGCGCGGCTTCGGTTCAATGGGGCAGGGCAGATACGTCCATCCACACTGTAAGCGATTGATCACCCCTCACGAAGCGGCTCGATTGCAGTTTTTTCCGGACTTTTTCGACTTTGGAAATCCCCCAAGGAAAAGACTGCAATACATGATCGGCAATGCCGTTCCTCCCAAGCTGATCTATCTCCTCGCCCTACACTTGCTCCGATAGATGTAACTCTTATTCCGGGTAGCCTGCCTCGTAGGGTTACTCTAATCGAACCCCAAAGCACCGATCCGACCCCGCAATCTCTCGAAATCATCCAATTCGCACTCCCATACTACGAGCACCTTGAACCCGAATCGGACCAGTGCATCCGTCTTCTCTTCGTTTCGTCTTTTGTTTGCCAGCAACTTATCCTGCCAGAACCTTTTGTTCGTTTTCGGGATCCTCCCCCGCGAGCGACCTTCGTGGAAATACCAGAAGCAACCATTGACGAAGATCGCTTTCCGGCGTGACCAGTTGGCGATGTCAGGACGACCAGGTAGACCTTTCACATTGATCCGATAACGGACACCGACTCGGTGAATAACCGGCGTACGAGGTGTTCGGCCGAGGTGTTCTTCTGGCAGACCCGTTTCATCAATGCGGATCTTTCGGGCGATGTCGTGGGCCCGTGGTCGGAAACGCAAGCTTTCATGACCGTAGAACGCCGTGTTCCATCAGGTGTTCTACCATGCTCCGACCAATGGCTTTGGCCAATTCTACGGGAACGGCGTTCCCAATTTGTCCTCCTAGTCTGCTCATAGAGATGTCCATAGCCTTCGTATTAGGTCTGACGAAAGAATAATCCTGGGGAAAAGTCTGCAATAAAGCCCCTTCTCGAAGGGACAACGCTCGGTTTTGTTCAGGATGGCCAAAACGTCCTGTGCCGAAGGAATAGAACTGAGTTGTGATAGTGGGAGAAGGGATATCCCAGGCCATCCGAGTGTAGACTGAAGTATAGGTTTGACCGGTTTTCTTTTTATGGCAGGTCAGTCTCAGCTCTTCATCCCAATCTAACCATGTCCCCCCAGGCTTTGAATTTCGGATACGACGCATGTTGAGGGTTGATAGGCGTTGCGTCCGATGCAGGGGATCGCTTTTTGATACTCCACCAGCTGGAATGGCCTCAAGATGCCCAATGGTATCTCGGACCGTTTTGTAGCGATCATATACCGAAGAGTCCAGTTCGAGCGGACCTAATTGGGACGCCATGAGCACCAATCTTCTTCGGATCTGGGGCACTCCATATTTCCGACAATCGACCGCTTTTGCCCATACGTGATATCCCATCTGTGTAAGATTCGCGACAAAATCCCTGAAGACCGGCTGCCGGATGATCCGGGCGACATTTTCCATTGATACCAGGGTGGGACGGAGCGCCCGCACTATATCTGCGAAGCGATATAGCAAATCGCCTCTCTTATCTTCCCGACTACTCATGTTTTTCTGGGTTTGGCTAGAAAAAGGCTGACAGGGGGCGCATCCTACGAGCACCCGCATATCGGTAGGGCCATATATAACTTCCAGCAACTCTGGTAACCGTGGATCGTCTACATTCCGTTCAACGAATGCCGTTCCAGGGTTATTAGCCTCAAAGGCATAACAGCAATGTAAATCATTGTCGACGCCAGCTCGCACTGGAAGGCCGGCATTCAACAAGCCGTGACTGAGCCCTCCGACGCCACAGAAAATATCAACAACGGAAATTGATTCATACATAAACCCCCCCCAGTATATCTGCAGCAATACAAGCAATGTCCATAGATAAACAGATTAAAAATAACTCTTTATAGGACAAGGATACTAATTTACAGGAATCTTTCATCGTATACAATGGCATAGCATCTTCAGAATTTCGGACCTAACCCATTGAGGAGAATTCATGGGTGATTATCCCGTAATTTGATGAAAAGCAGCAAAAAAATAAATGTTTCTACATTCAACCGACGCAAGTATTTTATGTCATCATCAACATAAATAATTGATTATAAAAACTATATGAAATTATTAAGAGCCTGTTGAGTTAAAACATAATTTGCTAGATTAGCTGGGATTTCTGGCCCTTTATCCAGGAGCAATTGTTATGCTTCAAACGGAATGCGAATTTTCTCTGGATTGAGTAAGCTATATTGACAGCTCAAACAGAGGAGGATCAGATGTCGGCCAAACGGAAACAGTATACACCCCAACAGAAGGTGTCGATTCTACGGCGCCATTTTATAGATGGAGTGGCCGTATCGGACCTGTGCGATGAGTATGGGATTCATCCCACCGTGTTTTACCGTTGGCAGAAGGCCTTTTTCGAAAACGGGGCCGCCGCCTTTCAAACCCAGCAGAGCCAGCAGGAGAAACAGTGGAAGAAGCAGATCACCACGCTGGAGAGCCGGCTGAGTCAGAAGAATGAAGTTCTGGCTGAGGTGATGGAAGAGCACGTGCGGCTAAAAAAAAGTCTTGGGGAGATTTGAAGGGTCACTGGATGGATCCCAAGGTGCGCGACCAAGTCGTTGATTTTATTGGATATTGGCTGA
>JABHWQ010000533.1 GCA_018657655.1 Chloroflexota bacterium
CCAGCCGCCAACGGTCGATCCGGGGTAGCTGGAAGGGTAGAGTTTGAGCGCCAGTCCTTCCTTTTCAAGTGCCCGGTCCAGTTTTTCCCAGACGATACCCGCCTGAACCGTAGCCGTGAGATTTTCTTTATCGATGGCCATCACCCGATTCATGCGGTAGAAGTCGACTACCACACCCTTCTTAATCGGCAGGACACCACCATAACCGGAAGACGCTTTGGCGCGAGGCGTCAGAGGAATTCCTTTCTGGGACGCCCATCGTATCAATTCAACCAGCTCTTCAGTCGATTCCGGTTGGACTACTGCATCGGGAATAGTATTACCAATTAAAGGCTTCAGAAGTTTAGGCATAGCTGCTATATCATGGCCATGCAGCTTCCTTTCTAGTTTGTCAAACGTGACACGATTCCCGAAACGCTCCTGCAAATAAGTCCGATCTCTGGTTTTCAACTTACCCATTTTTACCTCCATCCATAACCTTGCTCAACACACGAGGCTCACGGCCTCTAATAAAGCTAACATCAGCCTCCAATTCCTTGGCGATCCATGGTCTCTATAAAATCAATAGGATTAGCAGGCCACCATATTTTCTCAACATTCATACTTCTGCATAAAGGGCATTGTAGCTGCTCTTTTTCGCAGTTGCTAATCGCTTCAAAGTAGGTTCTACACTGGTAGCATTCAAATTGTTCTGAGTTCATGAATCATTTCCTCACTCAGTACTCAGTGGTATCTCATGAGACTCACGGTCTCTTGACCCCTAACATCAGCCGCCGGTTCTACCCATATCACGAACTAATTCCAGGAATTCACTCACTTGATCAGATTGCTCAACATCCGCACTGCCACACAGGGAACATCTGACTTCAACTTTTTCATCTGGATCGGTTGCCATCACATCCTCAAAACCACCCTTGCATTCATTACATTTGTATCCCGTTATTTGCATCACATTCTCCATTGGTAAAAACTATGATACTGGTATCAGCAGCTTGAGCCAGACTCAGGCGTTAGAACGTAACCCTCTCCGCCAAACGCCTGCACCCAGTCAAGAACACTACCTGAAGCAAACGGTTTCACATCATCTCCAATCAATATTCCAAAGCCATCAGCTTGAATTGTCTGCTCGTTTTCTCTAGGCCCATCCAGAGCCATGCCCAGTTTGGGCCCACCTCATCCAATACCCTTGATGATAATTCGGAAATACTTGCCGGGATTTCTTTCCATTGTTCCTTGCAATTTTTCTTTGGCTTTATCTGTGATTTTGATCATGATCCACCTCCAATTGATGTAAGGGCTCACGGCCCCGTAAAATCTAGCATCAGCCGCCGCTTCCGGTACGTAGTACATCAAATGTATCTTGACACCCATCCACTGGTTCTACGGCCGGACTGCCGCACTCAGGGCATTTAGGGTCAATCCCGTATTTATCTGATTCCTTGTCCATATGTCGATTCAAACATCTTCGGCATTCGTACTCATGATTTTCCATCGCCAGATCTCCCATCAACTATTCAACAACCGGGTACCCTTTCGTGTTCCAATCGGTTATTCCGCCGGACATGTTATAGACTTCGGCAAAACCCAATTCCCTCATGATCTTCAGACTCTCTGCAGTGCGTCTGCCTGTTCGGCAGTATATGAGATAAGAGCCCTCTTTATCCAATTCCCCCAGATCATTCCTGAATGTTTCGGAATAGTAATCCAGGTTGATAGCGCCTTCGATATAACCGGATTCGTATTCCTCCTGGGTTCGTACATCGAGGATTACAAAATCAGGCTCCCCGCTTCTGGCTTGAATCATAGCTAATGATTCCTCCGCGCTGATATCGTCAAGGATCCGGAATTGCATCTCAGAATCAGAAATGCAAGTCTCACCGTACGTACCCTCACTTCTTACAACTAATACCACAACTGCCAGAAATAGAAGTGCAAAGACTATTATAGTTTTGTTGATTTTCAATTTTTCCATGAAAAATATCCCTATTCTAAAGTGTTACATTATACTGGCCAGATCCTGATTGCTTCTAAGCTGCTCTGCAATGAAGCTCTGTACTAGATCGCATGCTTGCCCGATTTTGGGATTGGCCAAGTCATAGTGAACGATATTCCCCTCCCTGCGGGGTGCAATTATTCCGGCCTTGCGCAGCACTGCCAAATGTTGGGACGTATTCGATTGCTTCAACCCCAGTCTTTCAGCCAGTTCGTTCACCGATTTCTCGCCTTCGCGCAGTTCGTGTATGATCATCAAGCGTTTAGGATCGGCTAGCGATTTGCAGAACTCAGCCTGTAACTGAAAGACCTCAAATCGATTCTCATCGTTCATCCAATAACTCCCACCATTTGTTTTATCGCAATATTACAATATGACAATATGGTAATATAGAATAATGCCCTGTGTCAAGACGCAGGGCATTATCACTAGTGGCTAGGTTTTAGGCAACGATGTTCCCTTTTACACCTATCGTGACTTCTTTAATGGGTATGCTTTTACCTGAATCTACTATAGCCTGTTGAGCCAAGTGAGTAAGACCGCCGCAGCAGGGCACTTCCATACGTACCACTGTAACGCTCTTTATATCCGATTGGCGTAGTAGCTCAGTGAGCTTTTCCTGATGAGCCTGAGCGTCATCGAGCTTAGGGCAGGCGCACAAAACTGCGTGATCCTTAATGAAATCCTGATGGAAGTTTCCATAGGCAAAAGGTCCGCAATGAGAAGCCAGTAGTAAATCTGCCCCCTGAAGGAAAGGCGCATTTGGTGGTACCAGTGTAAGCTGTACCGGCCAGTGCGCAAGAGCCGCATCTTGCTGTACAGACGATTTTGCCTGATGTCCGTCACCAAATTGTTGCACCGTTGTCGAGGGGCAACCGCAGGGCAACGGATCAACCATCGGTAATTCCACAGTTTTTTCGAACTGCTGGACCGATGATCCTGGACATCCGCAGGGAAGCGTTTCTTTCTTCTTCATCGAGTCTAGATGTGTTTCTACCGCATGTTCATCAAATTCGTCACTTTCCCGTTTCTCAATAGTGAGAGCTCCCTGTGGACATTCCCCAATACAGGCTCCCAGCCCATCGCAATAAATCTCGCTTACAAGTTTTGCCTTACCGTCGATGATCTCTATAGCGCCCTCGGCACAACTTAACGCACAGGCGGCACAACCATCGCACTTCTCTTCGTCTATCCTGATGATGTCTCTAACAGTTTTTGTTGCCATTTCAATACCTCCTGGAACTATTCGGTTTCTTCCGTTAATCTTTTCCACCGCTCCTCACCCAGGCACTCACGTGCCGATTTGCACCAGTTAATACAGGACGGTACTTCTTCCTTGTACACCCAATTCCTGCATTGCGAACATCTTGCCTTGAGTTCACTTGACCATATTTCATTTTTGGTTCCACAATTGGAACATGTAAACTCTTCAACGGTTCGCCATCTGGTATCCTGTCCGGGACATTTTGCTGCCATTATTCTCGTCCCCCCTTTCAAGTCTTGAGCTATTATAGGACGGTTCAATAATATGAGTATATGATATAGATCACATTGCGCCAGGCCTATGAAAAGAAGAGATCGTCCCTTATTTAAAAGGGGCGATCTCTCGTGATTATCTCAAGGGAACAGGATTAATCAAGTGATGCGGCTACGATTTCTGCCATGTCCAGAACCTGCACCTTGCTATCTGAATCTTTGTCTTTTAATCCATCTTCGAACATGGTCAGGCAGTACGGGCAACACACACAGATGGTCTGCGGGTTCTGTCTTAAAGCCTCCTCTGTACGGGCGATATTGATGTTCTTGTTACCCGGGCTTTCTTCCATCCACATGCGTCCGCCACCGGCCCCGCAACAGAAAGACTGGTCCAGATGGTTTGGCATTTCTATTGGACGATGACCCGTGGCTGCGGCCAATGCACCTCGGGGAGCGTCATAAATTTCGTTGTAGCGTCCCAGGTAACAGGAATCGTGGAAAACGATGTTTCCGAACCCATTGCTGCCCGACTTCATTTTGAGCTTGCCCGAATCGATCAGGTCTTTGATCAGCTCGGTATGATGGATCACTTGCAGTTCGATACCGTATTGTCGATAGTCATTTTTAAGGGTGCTCAGACAATGTGGACATTGCGCGATGATCTTTTTGATTCCTTTTTCTTCGAATAGTTTGATGTTGTCTCGAACCATTTGATCGAACGCGAATTCGTTGCCCAACCGGCGCAGGCTATCTCCGCAACACAGTTCGTCCTTGCCCAAAATTCCCCACGAAACTTCCGCTTCATCAAGTATTTTCGCTGTTGCCTGAGTTACCCTTCGGGCACGGGCATCAAGTGCTCCGGCACAGCCGATGTAGAACAAGTATTCGGTTTGTCCGGCCTCGAAAGGTTTAACCTCGATATCGGCGGTCCATTTGAGTCTTTCCGCCGGGGCAATCCCCCATGGATTGGAACGCTGTTCCATGTTTTCAAAAAAGGTCAACAGCTCTTCAGGGAATTTGGCCTTCATTTCTACCAGGTGTCGTCGCATATCCACGATCCGGGGCACGTGCTCGATAAATACTGGGCACACTTCCATACAAGCACCGCAGGTAGTGCATGCCCACAGGACTTCCTCAGAGATGCTTCCTTCATGATTATCCCCGATCAACGGCAGCGATACGGGTTTTCCGTTTTTATCGCCATTGAGGCCTGGTCCGTTTTTGAGAAGATTGTGTTTTATATCATGAATGACCAATCGGGGGTTCAGCTTCTTTTCAGTGGAAGTAGCCGGACAGATTTGGGTACAACGACCGCACTCGGTGCAGGAATAGGAATCAAATAGACCCTTCCAGGGGAAACTGTTCACCTGTCCCACGCCAAAATCACTTCCCTTGTCAAACGCCTCTCTGGGTTGAGTCTTTACTTTATCCAGACTTTTAAAGAAACAGTTAGGAATGGCCGTGAGTACGTGCATGTGTTTGCTGTAAGGGAGGTAGTTAAGGAATGCCAGCAATACGATGGCATGAATCCACCAGAATATCTCGCCCCAGCTTTCAAGGCTATCGCTGGAGGCTCCTTCAAAGATGCCGGAGGCAACCGCGCTGGAAACGAGCATGTAATCTTCTGCCTCTTCAATACCGTCAGCGATTTCGGCGCCGTGTAATCCGAAGAAAGCGATCATCAACATCGCCACCATCGAAAGGATAAAAAAAGCATCTCGGCTTCGAGCATCGATATATGAAGGCGGAAACAGGAGTCTGCGGCCCAACGCTATTACTACTACGATCAGGGCGAGGATGGAAACGATGTCAAAAATGGCTGCCAGGGCATGGTAAGCGCCATCCGGCAGTTTGGAGAGCGCGATCTCATCAGGGAAAAGGCCATGCAAAAGGAACTCTACGTTGGCGACCATCAGGGTAATGAAACACCAGAACAATATAAAGTGATTTATCCCGAAAGTTCGTTTGATCA
>JABHWQ010000538.1 GCA_018657655.1 Chloroflexota bacterium
ATTCCGGCGATTCACGACGATGATTTTCTCCAAATGCGGCAGATCAGGTAGTATCTCCTCGATCTTCTTCTTCAGCATGGGACTTGTGACCAGCACCCTGGCCCGGCTGTCAGCCATACGATCCTTGACCGCATCCGGTCCGAAAGCAGAGAATAACGGCCCGATGACCGCCCCGGCTTTTAATGTACCCAGAATGCCGATGAAGATCTCGGGAACCCGCTCCAGAAAGAAGAACACCCGGTCGCCTTTCTGAATTCCGATCTCCTTGGTCAGTACATTCGCGAACTTGTTGCTCAAGCGGGAGAGATCAGCGAATGTGTACCGTTCGACCTCACCTTTCTGACTCTCCCAGATGAGGGCCGGCTTGTCACGGCGATCTGTCTTCAGGTGAGCATCTGTAGCGATATGGCCAATGTTGATATGGTCGCCGTCGAACCAGTCCAGCTCGGCGGAGATATCTTCCCATCTGAAAGTCTGACGCATGGCCAGATAGTCTGACAAGTTCGGTTTGACAGGAAAACTATCCAGCGGTCCTTTGGCAATCGTTTTATAGTCCATCACACCTCCCCAAATTCTTTCGATGGCCACTGAGCGAAGGTGAATCCTCACTTAATACAAGAACTGAGGTCACAAGATTGGGCCCGCCCAGAAAACTGAGCAGGATACTGACTTTTCGTTCAAGTGTTGATCTTTGCCTCAACCACCGAGATCAGTTCGCTGATGCTCTCGAGTTCCACGATGTCTTCGGCGAGAAGCTCCACATTGTATTTCTCGCTGATCGCTACAGACAGTGTCACCAGCGCCAGCGAATCAGCGCCCAGGTCAAAATGGAGGTGGGCCTCCGGGGTGACAGTCTCCCCTTCGATGCCGAGGATCTTCATGATCATTGCCTTGATATCAGAAAACAGATCCATAATGCGTAACCTCTTCCAAGTACCGCAGCACCCCGTCATGTATCCAATGACATCGAACTGGTCGGTGCACCAACATGCCAGATGAATGACCTGACTGAGTGCGGATTGGGCATAGTATAGCATCAACCGCTGCGGAAGGCCATCCAATGCTCAGCTACAGGGAAAACTGCCATTAGGATGCCGCAACTGCCAGGACACAAACTCAAAGGCTTGCCCTTGCTTTCTAGAAAGGATAAATTGTGAGAAGGAGAAGCAAGGATGAAAAAGAAGAAGTCCAACAAGGAATCACAAGCTGAAGAAAGAACAGAGGAAACCATAGCCTTCATCCGGGAAGCAAAGCGATCGACTCGCCGCAAATCTAATCGAGAGGAAAAGGTCCGCTTCCGGTACTAGTTTTCAATCAGCTTGGCGGCAAGAGGGCAATAACAGGTATAGCGTGCAATCCGAAATCTCTGCTATAATCTCAGGCAACAAATGGGCTGCCGCCAAGTCGATCTGGCATATGCCATTGCAGCCTGTTAATTCGGACGTTTTTGGTTGGCTCATAGTTTAATTTTGATATTGAGAGAAATTAATATGAATCAGTTTGAAATCAGCATAGAAAAAGTTAATGGACATTGTATCTATACATATAGAGAAGGGGATACATTTATATTTAATGGATTTGATACACCAAACGCTTTCTGTGGTGGTGCATATACAACATTGTTTCCAATTATTGTTGCTTTGAATTCTGGAGCAAGGTTTACTTTTGAAAACGATCCGTTGTGTAAAACAAAGATGGCATGTCCAGACAATGGAAATGTTATATTCTCAGTAAGATTGCTATCTGAGTAGCCACCTATTTATGGATTCTGTTATTTATATCAGGATGCTCTATATATCAGTCTTCTAACAAATGCATACAGACAACGACAAATATACATTGGCACCAGAGACAAAAAGAGGCCCAGCCGTTGGGCTGGGCCTTTAATTTGCTGGAGCGGGAGAAGGGATTCGAACCCTCGACCCCCTCCTTGGCAAGGAGGTGCTCTACCACTGAGCTACTCCCGCATGGTTTAAGCTGTGGTGCCGAGAGGCGGATTTGAACCACCGACACCCGCATTTTCAGTGCGGTGCTCTACCCCTGAGCTACCTCGGCTCGTTTAAGATTCTACCGTGACTGGTATCATTAGTCAAGGCGTTTTAGATGGTATCCCTGTGTAATTCACTTCAATGGCGATAGAAATATTTGTTTGAACAAACATATTCAGGAATTCCTTAAATAGATGTTTTGAGTTAAGATATGGTGTAGTCTGGAGATTTGAGGTGTAGCTTTGGAAAATAGATGTATTCTCGTTCTTGGAGGCGCCCGGAGTGGGAAGAGCTCTTATGCGCAGGAACTGGCGGAAAATATTAGCAATAACGTTCTTTTTGTAGCTACTGCGGAGGCTTTCGATGAGGACATGAGAAACAGGATCGAAAACCACCGGAAAGAACGCCCCGATTCATGGAAGACGCTGGAAACACCTATGGATGTAGCTAGCGGCATTGAAGAGAATATCGGTGATTCGGAAGTCATTATTCTGGATTGCATGACGCTGCTTGTCTCCAATCTAATGCTGGGGAAGGGGCGAGGATTTACAGAGACAGACGAATTTGATGCTGATAGTGTGTCGGGTCGGGTCATGACGGAAATGGATGGTCTTGTGCGTTTTATGGCGAATTCCGGTGCCACTTTCATAATTGTATCCAATGAAGTGGGTCTTGGTTTGGTGCCGGATAACAGAGAGGGACGAACCTACCGTGACATACTGGGGAGAGCCAATCAACTTGTGGCTAGGCATGCCCATGAAGTCCATTTCATGGTTGCCGGTATTCCGATGAAGGTTAAAGGTTAGCTGGTATGACTGCTAAGACACTGATGGTCCAGGGTACTGGCTCCTCTGTCGGTAAGAGTATAATGGTGGCCGCACTGTGCCGTATCATGCGCCAGGATGGCTTTCGAGTAGTACCGTTCAAATCGCAGAATATGGCACTCAATTCTTTTGTGACCAAAGAGGGCCATGAGATGGGAAGGGCACAGGTAGTGCAAGCGGA
>JABHWQ010000541.1 GCA_018657655.1 Chloroflexota bacterium
CCGCTCCCAGCGCTCCAAGATAGCAACACACATATGGTCCAGCCCAGAACGTCCCGAAATCCAAAACCCGAAGGCCCTCAAACGGCAAGTGGTTGTTCCTGCTGTTTTGTTCTGAAGACAGAGGGTAGAGAGAACCCCTGCCGTTTTCCCAAGGCGCTTTCGTTACCTCAGCATTGTGTTCACCAAGATGTGGAGCAGGTGATCTTAACGTGGCTGGTGTTGTCTCTAAGCGGTATGGAAAACCTGGTTGTGTAAAGGTGCCTTCAATATTTTTAGTATAGAAAGATCGGTATTGCAGCTGTGCCAGCTCTAGCAGTTTCTTAGCATCAGATACCGGACAGACGGGGATGCGGAGTGATTGACACAGATCCACAATTTCATCCACACTGCGCTCCATCAGCCATGGTTCGATAGCTTTGTAGAAACCGTCAAGAAACGGGCCTGTGGTGTTCAGCTCCAAAAACTTGTCAATATACTCTGGCACACCCATTATCGAGCAACAGTCGGCAAAGTGCTGAGCGGTGAGGCAATTCATCCCCACAAACCCATCCTTGCATACAACTACTCCGGGAACCGGGAATACATGGTTTTCCGGAATTCCCCAGCCCATTTCCTGCATTGATTCAAAATGGAGGGCAGGAACCGGCAATACGGATAATAGACATTCCTGCTTGGAAACATCGGTGGTGACAGCTTCGCCCAATTGGCAGGCCGTCCGATACGCTGTGAGCGCCGCACAAGCGGCATCAACTCCGCACGCATAATCGGAGACCCTTCCACCCACTTGAACCGGGTCTTGCCCGGGTGCCATGTGACGGGTTACCCAACCTGAGGCAGCCTGAACCGTGAAGTCAGTGGAGGGTATATCGGGGTAAACTCCATCTTGCCCGAAATCCGATATTCTTATCAAGGCGATCGTTGGGTTGGCATTTACAAGCTGTTCGAACCCGAGCCCAATACTCTCAAGGCCATCAACGCCCAGATTTTCTATCACAATATCAGCCTCGGCAACCAGCCGAAGTACGGTTGCTGTGTCATTGCCTTCCTTGATATCAGCCTCAACGCTACACTTATTGGCATTGAGATATTTGAATAGAACCCCTATCGTTGGATCCGATGGATCGTCGGGAAAAGACCCTTCACTGCGCAGAGGATCCCCGGTACCCTTTTGCTCGATTTTGATAACATCCGCACCGAGGTCCGCCAGCAGTTTGCCTGCATATGGTGCTGATACGTATTGTCCAATTTCAACAACCCTCAATTGCGATAGTGCAGTTGCCATAGTACTCCCTTTCTCCGGAAAAAGTGTTGTTCCTTTGTTCTACACAATGAAGTTTTTTTAGTTACCGATAAGTGGCAACCATTCAGGATCTGCTCGTACCAATGATTGTGTATCTCCATCGAACTTATACATCCCGATATTACTCCAAGCGGTGCGTTTAACATCACTGAAACCAAACTCTTGCCCACCGGCAAACTCTACTGAAAACGAAGTTGCTGCTGTCTAATCATCATCGGAGCAGGCAGCCAGCAGTGGCATCCCCAGCAATGGAACGAGCAAACCAAGCATTGGCCATCTATACGATATTTTCATCATTGACGTCCTTCTATTACCGACACTATTTGTGATACAGATGCTGAAACTATCACAATAGTAATGTCGGTTTCATACACATTATCTTTGAAAGCGGGAAAATGGTATCTACCAAAAGGTAGAATTGGGGGGTAGAGAAAGAGGGTAGAAAAGCTGTGAAGACTCAGAGAGAGTTGGGCTGTAGAAGGCCCAGCGCTGTTGCACGCGCTACAGCCTGTGTCCGGCTGTGAACGCTCAACTTGCGGTAGCTACTGTTGATATGAGTCTTGACCGTTCCAATTACAACGAAAAGCTCATCGGCAATTTGACGGTTGTTCTTTCCGGCAGCGATCATCCGTAAAACTTCGAGCTCTCGTGTGGTGAGAGGTTCCCCAAGGGGTTGTGATGGAGTATGTATATGTACCGCTTTCTCCTCGGTGTCTTGCGGTGTATCGAAGGCGGCGAGTAACCGTTTGGCGTACTCTGGACTAACTCCAGCGTCTATGGCGCGGTTCAGAAGATCGATCATCGGCTGGCCTTCATCAATGAAGATTCGCACGTAGCCTTCCGGTTCAGCGATGGAGAGAGCACGTTCTAATGAAGCGATAGCGTCACTCTTCCTGTCCAGTGTCCGCAGGGCGATTGCTTGGAGTACTAACATCTCAATCACGGAGCCCATTCTTCCCTCTGCTTCCGCCTTGTGGCGCAAGCGATCCAGGGCTTCGGTAACTTCATCCACCTCTCCTTGGGCGATATAAAGCCGTACTAACGTCAGGTAGGCAAACTCTTGCCAACAGTCCGGCACGCTGTGTAAATTCAATTGACGGCGTTCCATTGATGCCGCCCATTGTTTTGCCGCTTCCAGATCGCCGTTTGCCAGCGCCATGCGCGTCACCCAGGCCTCGGCCATATCGGCCGTCACCACATTTCGAGACGCATACAATATCTGTCTTGCCTGATCGAGTGCCTCTGTAAGTTGGTGAGATCTCTTTTGAAGCTCATTCAAGGATGCCAAAACCGGGTACGCAGTCATGGCCACGGTCGATTCGGCGCCCTGCTGGGCCAGATCGATTCCCTGTGTCACATACTGGATGGCCTCATCGATCTCGTTCCATTGATAGAGGACCTGGGCCAGCCCCAGATAGGCACAGGTCGTTGCCGGTAGCGGCTC
>JABHWQ010000522.1 GCA_018657655.1 Chloroflexota bacterium
AGAGACCAACGAGAAATTCGATGTGGTCATCATCGACCTGCCCGAACCCATCGAAGGCGGTCCGTGCTATTTGCTGTACACCCAGAAGTTCTACGAGATGCTCAAGACCAAAATGGCCGATGGGGCCACCTTCGCCTTACAGTCAGGGGCTACTATTTTGGGAATTACTAACGTGTACATGGCAGTCAATAACACCCTGAGAACTGCTTTTCCTGTCTCTATACCATATGAGGCAACCGTCCCATCATTCGGTGGGCCGTGGGGATTCACGCTCAATTCGATGAAACGGAACCCACATGAGCTTTCGGCGGATGAGGTCGACCAGCGAATCAGCAAACGGGTGAACAAACCGCTTCATTTCTATGATGGACACACCCATCAGGGACTATTCTATATCCCGAAATACCTGCGGGACATGCTAGCCAAAGAAACAATGATAATCACCGAGGACAATCCTGTATTTATACCAGGGATTTAATTACTTAACAGTCCGCAAATCAAAAATCTAGATAATAACGAAGTCTGAGACACACTTTTTATTTATGGAATCGGATATTTTATCAAGCTTGAATCCTGCCCAGCGAGCGGCGGCGGAATCTATCGAAGGGCCACAACTCATCATTGCCGGTCCCGGCAGTGGTAAAACCCGCGTTATAACCCACCGCATAGCTTACCTTATAAGAACTGTGGGTGTAAGCCCGCACCGAATACTAGCTGTTACATTCACAAATAAAGCTGCCAAAGAGATGAAGGAGCGAGTCCACGAAATGCTCGGCCCGGGAGCCGAAGGGCTCACCTTGGGCACATTCCACGCCATATGCGCGCGCTTCCTGCGGCAAGAAGCGGACTACACCAACGTGAATTCCCGATTTGTGATTTATGACGATGGCGATACGGTAAATCTCGTCACCCGTATCATGAAGGATTTGAACCTCGATCCCAAACAGTACCCACCGAGGTCTATCAAATCGGTCATATCGGCAGCTAAAGCACACCTGATAGGGCCGAACGAGTTTGCCAGTGACAGTTATTTTGAAGAAGTAGCCAAACGCATCTACATGCGCTATCAGAAAGACCTTATCGATAGCAATGCTCTGGATTTCGATGATCTGCTGATGCAGGCCGTCATACTCTTTCGCGATCACAAAGAAGTACTCGAGAAATACCAGTCCCGCTACGTGCACCTGATGATCGATGAGTTTCAGGATACCAACTTAGCCCAGTACAGACTGTCAAAACAACTCGCAGGAAAGTACCGCAACATCTGTGTTGTCGGGGATCCGGATCAATCGATCTATTCCTGGAGGTTTGCCGACCTGCGCCATATTCTCGATTTTGAAAATGACTACCCCGATGCCAAGATCACACTACTAGAACAAAACTATCGATCAACTCAGACGATCCTGGGGGTCGCTTCTCACCTGATTTCACCTAACGAGCAACGTAAAGAAACGGAGTTATGGACCGAGAATGCAGACGGGGCCCTGATCAACCTGCAGGAAACCTTCAATGAGCAGGAAGAGGCCCAATATGTGGTAAGTGAAATTGAGCGACTAATGACCGAACAAGGTTATACCCTCGGCAACTGTGCGATTATGTATCGAACCAATGCTCAGTCCCGAGCACTTGAAGAAGCTTTTGTGCGCTATGGATTCCCTTACAGACTGGTTGGCGCCACTCGTTTCTATGAGCGGCGGGAGATCAAAGATATTATTTCTTATCTCCGTCTCATCAGTAACCCCCACGATAGCGTCAGCTTGGCTCGGATGATCAATATTCCGCCACGGGGAATAGGGCAACGTACCATGGCCGAACTTACAGCATGGGCCACGGGCAAAGGAATATCGCTTTATTCCGCTCTGAGTCTCATCGCCAAAGGGGAAGAAACGCCCCTATCTTCCCGAAGTTCTCAGGTCCTATCCAGATTCACAACCGTACTTGACCAGCTTATCGCTGAAAGTGCAGAGCGGAACTTGTCCGGATTATTTGATCTGTTTCTGGAAAGCGTCGGATACCGGAACTACATATTGGATAGCACCGAGAGTGAAGAGAGATGGACCAACGTTCTTGAGCTGCGCGGTATGGCCTGCGAATATGATGATCTTG
>JABHWQ010000224.1 GCA_018657655.1 Chloroflexota bacterium
AACGACCGACATAGACAACTACCGGAACTTCCGATTCGAGGATTCTATCCACAATATCTTCAGTTGTAGTGAGCATGCCGCCAGGGGTTTTTAACTCTATCACCACAACGGCGGCGCCTTCATTTTCAGCCTTGGTGATTCCGCGATCGATGTAATCTGCAATCACAGGAACGATAGTGCCATCCACATGAAGCACATGGATTTCCGGGGAATCAGCATTGGCAGTTCCGATAGCAAGAGCGTATAGAAACAGGGGTAGTAAAAAGAGAATTCTTAGATATTTTTTCACGTGTGATTTACCTTCCCGTAAATGGGTGAACTTAATTATAGCGGATTCCAATCCTTTTGCAAGTTTATGCTATAATAGAATCCACTTGGCTCATGTACAAGGCAGTCTTCTTTGATCTGGTTAATACTCTCGTTCGGCACGATCCGTGGCCGGAGGAACGCCAGTACCGGGCGCTCAAGGAGTTCGGTATCGATGTTCCAAAGAAGGATTTGCGCCGGGGATTCTGGGTTGCCAACGATTACTTCAGTCGGGAAGCCGCTCGATCGCCGATTGAGCAGCGCCCCCCGGAGGAGAAGATCGAAGTATTCATCGAATTCGAACGTACATGGCTTCGTGAAGCAGGAGTTGAAGTCTCCCGCGATCAAGCCGCTAAGTTGCTGGAGTTGTTGAGGTTAAATACGGAGGGAGTTGTACTGTTCGAAGATACGGTTCCGGCATTAACTGAACTACGTAGCCGCGGGATAGTCGTGGGGCTGGTATCCAATCTGGATATGACACTGGAAAAGTTCTGTCCCGATTTCGATCTGGCTGCCCATCTTGATTTCGTTATTGTTTCCCATGAGGGGGGATTCGAAAAACCTCATCCAGAGATATTCGGAGCCGCTCTGGAGAGGGCGAACGCCAAAGCTTCTGAGACGATTATGGTTGGTGATCAGTTCAATTCGGATATCGTGGGTGCGTTGAGGGCAGGTATCAAGCCTCTGTGGCTCGATCGTGATGGGGTGTTTGATGATCATGTGGATTGCCAGCGAGTTGGGAGTTTGATGGAGATACTGGAACATGTTTAGGTCTGCCGACGTCTTACACGGCAGTTATTAATTCTGAGGATGGAACCATGGAGAAATCGGAAAAGATTTGGCTAAACGGAGAGTTAATACCCTGGGATGAGGCTAAGGTTCATGTATTGACCCACGCGCTTCATTATGGCACCGGGGTATTTGAGGGTATTAAGTGTTATGACACTCCCAAAGGACCGGCTGTCTTCCGGCTGCGAGAGCACATGCAAAGGCTGCTTAACAGCGCCAAAATCTATCAGATGCCTATGCCCTATTCTCTCGATGATCTGTGTACGGCTGCACGCGAGACGGTGAAAGTTAATGGTTTGAAAGCATGCTATATTCGCCCGATTGCTTTCTACGGCTACGGCGAGATGGGTGTTAATCCTCGCAAGAACAAAGTCGATATTTCCATTATTGTGTGGGAGTGGGGAGCTTACCTCGGCGATGACGGAATCCAAAATGGTATCCGAGTGATGATGTCGTCCTGGCAACGCATTGATTCGCGGTCTTTGCCGACCCATGCCAAGGCTACTGCCAATTATGCCAATTCAGTGTTGGCCAAACTGGAAGCCCTTGATTGTGGCTTCGATGAAGCTATCATGCTCAATTCTCATGGGATGTTATGCGAAGGCAGTGGAGAGAACCTTTTTATCATCAAAAACGGAACTGTGATCACGCCTCCGCCCAGTGCGGGAGCCCTTCCCGGAATCACCAGGGATTCGGCGATGGTTATCGCTCGAGATCTGGGAATCCCGGTTGAAAGCAGGGACATACTTCGTGAGGAGCTTTTCCTGGCCGATGAAGCGTTCTTTACCGGCACGGCAGCAGAAGTAACGCCGATCAGGGAAGTGGATGGAAGACCGATCGGCAACAATGGCCGTGGCGAGTTGACGGCCCAGATTCAATCCAAATTCTTCGATGTTGTCAACGGTAAGGATGAGAAGTATTATCACTGGTTGGATTTTGTCTAAATGCAGAAGGGGCGATCTATTAAGGTCGCCCTTTTTTGATTGTCATTCTGAATGAAACGAAGCGTAATGAAGAATCTCATCGCCAGCAAGGAGATTCTTCGCCATTGGCTCAGAATGACATGCCAATGTGTCATTCCGGCCCCGAGCCGGAATCAACTGTTACTGGCGATACCCCATAACTCCAGCAGACACCGTTCGTGGTGAGCTTGTCGAAGTATGAACGAACTGTTCGGCAGGAACCCTTCGATAAACTCAGGGTGAACGGTGATTCCTCGCAATTACATGATGGAAGTAATCTGTTTCTTTGATTGTGACACAGTCTGCGAGTCAGGAATGACACAAATGGGTGTTTTTGCTCTTAGCTTGTAGCCCCTTCTTTTTCTTTCGATACTCTTCGGAGTACTTCCCCCAGTATCTTAGGCCAATGCTTTCCCAGTTGCTTGGTGTTTAACTTTATCCGGGTTGTTCCAACTTTGAGACTGCTTCCAAAACTGCTTTGTAAGGCGGATCTATCTATCTTGGCTTCGTTTCCTAAAATCACGGATATTTGTTTGTCTTCAGTGAGAATTCTTTGTATCCCTGCCTGAGAGGCGATAAGCTTCACTCTGATGATGTATGCCAGGTTCTTGACTACCGATGGCACTTCGCCGAATCGATCTTCGAGTTCTTGCAGCATATCCTTGATTTGATCGGGGGATTCGAGGTTTGCCATTCTTTGATACAGAGAGATGCGTACATTCAGGTCGGTTACGTATTTTTCTGGGATGTAGGCGGTGATGGGTAAATCGACAGTCGGTAGATTATGTTCAGGGATTTTCCTTCCGTCTCCGGACTTCAATTCCTCAACTGCACTTGACAGCAATCGGCAATATAGATCGAACCCTACTGCTCCCACTTGCCCGCTCTGCTCCGATCCCAGGATATTGCCGGCTCCACGGATTTCCATGTCTTTCATGGCGATGCGGAAACCGGCTCCGAGTTCGGTAGCTTCAAAAATGGTTCTCAAGCGCTTCTGCGCCGGCTCGGTTAGGCGTTTGCCTTTATCATATAGGAGGTACGCGTAGGCGCGTACATCTCCCCGGCCTACTCGTCCACGCAAATGATAGAGCTGAGTCAGACCGAGTTTATCGGATTGATTGATAATCAGGGTGTTAGCGCTGGGCAGGTCTAAGCCGGATTCGATTATCGTAGTACAGACCAGTACATTTGATTTGCCGGTGGTGAAATCCAACATTACCGATTCCAGCATTTCCTCCTGCATTTGACCGTGAGCGACAGCTATCTTAGCTTCCGGCACCATGTCCCTTAGCTGATAGGCTATATGCCCGATACTCTGCACCCGGTTGTGTACGAAGAAGACTTGCCCGTTACGATCAAGTTCTCGCAGTATGGCCTCTCGAACTAACTCTTTGTTGTATTCGGCGATGTATGTTTTGATGGGCAGCCGTTCTTCGGGAGCAGTCTCGATAGTGCTCATATCACGGACTCCAACCAGTGACATATGAAGACTGCGTGGAATCGGGGTAGCACTCAATGGGAGTACGTCAACTTCGCTGCGCAATTTTTTGAGCCGCTCTTTGTGTGCCACCCCGAATTTCTGTTCCTCATCGATTATAATGAGCCCCAGGTTTTTGAATACCACGTCTTTCTGAATCAGTCGGTGTGTGCCGATACAGATATCGACTGATCCTTCAGAGAGTTTTTCTAATATGGCCTGTTGTTCCCTGGTAGAACGGAAACGGCTCAGCACTTCGATGGTTGCCGGAAAGGCTGCCAGCCGCTCAGCAAACGTGTTGAAATGTTGTTGCGCCAGCACAGTGGTGGGTACGAGCACCGCTACCTGCATGCCGTTGTTCACTGCTTTGAATGCGGCTCGAATTGCCACTTCAGTTTTTCCATATCCTTTTTCACATCGTGTATTGTCTGCATTTGATCGTGGGTTTCCTCATAGGGGAAAGATGCATCTAGTTCCTGCTCCCACAGACTATCCGGCTGGAAGGCAATTCCTGGGGAGATTTCTCGGGAGGCATAGATTGCCAGCAGTTCCTGGGCCATCTCAACTGTTGCTTGTTTGGCCCTCTGCTTGGTGCGTGTCCATTCCTGGGTATTCAGTCGGCTGAGTGAGGGAGCATATCCCCCGGAGCCGACATATCGGGCTACCCGGTCGACCTGATCGGTGGGGACATACAGTTTGCCATCGTCAGCATATTCTAGGATAAGGTATTCCCGTTTTGTACCGTTTGTGGCCATATTTGTCAGTCCGATAAAGCGGGAGATCCCGTGATCAACATGGACTACGTAGTCGCCGATAGAGAGATCGGCCAGGAATATTTCATGTTGCGCCCGGTGCTTGGGCACAGGCCGTCGCTTTTTTACGAAACCGAATAACTCCGAATCGGTGATTAGGATAGTTTCATCTAAGGTCCATCCGCCGTAAAGGGAACCGCGAACCAGCGTCAATGAAGCTGGTGGAGGCACTTGCTCCACTTGTGATACGGGAGAAGCCAAGATATCCTGCTCTCCGAGAAGCTCGGAGATTCTTTCAGCCTGCTGAGAAACGATGATAATGCGGTTTCCATCTCTAAGCCCTTTTGATGTGTCTTCGAGGAAACGGGAGATTTGTCCGGCATAATTTGGTGCAGTGCCGAAATCGAAAGATGAACTGGTATCGGTACCGCTCCATTTTTCAAGCGATAGACGTCGTATGTTTCGGGTGATTTTCTCTTCAATCTCAACCCATCCGAAGTACGGTACCGGGAAATTTCGCGGTAGCTCACCACGTTCAATCTGGCCCCGACGAAGCCCGGTGGCTTGAGATTCCAGGTCTTCTAACTCCTTAGAAATACTTTCGGGATCATCCAGAATTGCCAGGGTTTTGGGTGGTAAATAATCGAGCAGGGTAGAATTATTGAATACCGGTGCATAAAACTGTAAGCCGTCGCGCCATTGCCCTCCCAGCAGGAGTTCAATATCTTCGTATATCAAATCTCTGGTTTGGTTGTTGCAATGGGAAAGGTCAAATTCGGTCAGTACGCGCTCAAGTTGATCTTTCGGGGGAAGAAGCATTTCTCGGGCAGGTACGATCGCTAGTGATTCGGCCGGTTCGACAGACCGCTGACTTGCAGGATCGAACCATCGGATGCTTTCCACTTCGTCGCCGAAAAACTCGATTCGGGCGGGGTTATCGTTGTTGGGAGAAAAGATATCAATGATTCCACCGCGTTTACTTACATCTCCGGGAGCCTCTACTATCTCACCAGTCTCATAGCCTATTTCAACGCAGTGGGTCACAAAACGGCTCATATCGATATGCATTCCACTTTTAACCAGTAGGCATGTAGAAGCGAAATCAGTGGCAGACACGGTTTTGTGGGAGAGGGCATGAGCTGAGGCGATGATCAATGGAGACGTTTGCCCCGATTGACACAGGGTGGCCAGCACGCTCAGCCTTTTTTGTACTGTCGAAAGGTCAGGGGTTAAACGTTCGTATGGAAGGACATCGAGTTCGGGGAAGAGTAGAATCGTTTGTTCAGGACTACACCAGGCAACAAGCTCGTCGCGCAAAGCCTTGGCTCGTTCGATATTGGGCGTGATAACCAGCATGGGTAGCGAAAGTCCCGCCAGAAGAAAAGGTTTGGCTGCATCGATAAGAGATGCTCTCTCGTGCCCTTCGGCTAGCTTCTGCACGAGGGGTTGGCAGTCTGGCCTGTCTGTAAGTAAAGGCAGTAAACCCGATAAATTCATGATAAATACTCACGCCATAAGGGCTAGCCGCATTCGACTAGCCCTCTTCGTTAACGATTGTAGCATCATGGTTTTAGTGAATCAAATCACTCGGGCGGGCCCCCGATCCGGGTGGACATTGATTACTGTTTTGGCTATAATTATTACTTGGGCCAATCGCCCGAATGAACGAGCTTTTGCATGCCAAGTGTTATAAGGAGGACGTGTAAATTGGTTGGAATTACCTCTTACGGTGCCTATATCCCCATCTACCGGCTCGCCCGCAAAGATATCGGAGCCATGTGGGGCAAAGGCGCGGGTTCCGGTGAAAGATCCGTAGCCAACGCTGATGAAGACAGCCTCACGATGGGAGTTGAGGCGACTATTGATTGTTTGAGGGGCATGGACCGCAACAATGTCGATGCCCTTTATTTTGCCACTGTTTCACCGCCGTATATCGAAAAGCAGTCAGCCAGCATTATTCGGGCGGCATCCGATTTGCGGGATGATATCCCCACAATGGATATCGGGCATTCTCTGCGGGGTTTCACGAATTGCCTGAGAGCTGCTGAAGATGCTGTTAAAGCAGGTTCAGCTAAAAACGCTATGGT